>CACYBC010000177.1 GCA_902772615.1 uncultured Ruminococcus sp. | reverse complement strand
TTTTTGATATCAATGCATCATTCAGTCGTACTTGTAAAAGCCTTCTCCGGTAGCTCTTCCGAGCTTGCCTGCATCCATGTATTTTTTGAGCATGGCTGAGATCCCCTTGAAGTTGTAGGGAAGCATCATCTTCCTTAGCAAAGGGCTGATGAGTCCGGGTACCTTCTGATACTGCTGGATTATATTGTAGGCTGTCGTTATTCCTACTACATCTATGATCTCAAACGGTCCTCTGGGTGCTCCGGTACCGAGTTTCCAGGCCTTGTCCACGCTGGCGGGATCTGAGACACCGTTAGCGACCAGATCCATTCCGCAGAGAAGGAAAGGAACGAGCAGAGAGTTAAGGAGATAGCCTGACTTCTCCTTGTTTACCGGGACAGGGATCATGCCTATCTGAGTCGCGAACTCCATTACCTCAGCAAAATATCTCGGGTCGGTCTCGCTCTGAGCCATGACTTCCGCTAGATTCTGCCTCCAGATGTGGTTTGCGAAATGAAGTGACAGATACTTTGACGGACGCCCCGTATCCTTTGCAAAAGTTGACGGAAGCAAAGTGGATGAGTTTGTGGCAATAACTGTCTTTTCGGGAAGAAGAGGAGCCATCTTCTGATAGAAGGCCTTTTTTTCTTCCGTGATCTCGGCCATCGATTCGATGACAAGATCTGCATCCTCTACGGCCTTTTTGAGGTCGAGCTCCAGCTTGAGACCGGAATATGCCTTCTCCACTCTCTCAAGGCAGGCGTCTTTATCGAATGTCTCGGGATCGGCTATTCCTCTTGCCCAAACATCAGGCGATTTGCCTTCCGGAGTCGCCATTTTTTCTATAGTCTCGATATATGTCGTTCTGAGTTCGTCAAGTTTGGGCTGGGTGCGCCCGATGCTGCCCTCGCTTCTGAGCCAGATCGTCACATCGAATCCACAGTAAGCGGCCTGAAAAGCTATCTGGCTTCCGAGCACGCCGCCTCCGGCTACAGTTACTTTGTTATACATATCTGATCCTCCTGTATGATCTGTCATGACCGCCTATTCGGCCTAATAGATTATAACACGAAAAATCAACACGTGTACTGAACTGGACAATATGTCCAGAAACCGCGGCATAAAAAAAGCCTGCTGTGAGGCACGGCAGGCTGAATGAATGATCGGTATTAAAGAGAGTCTATGGCGGATCTGATCCTTGAAAGGGTCTCTTCTTTTCCGAGAGCTGCTATAAGCTCAACAGCTCCTCCCGGTGTGACCTGGACACCTGATATTGCCACGCGCAGCGGTCCGAGTATCCAGCCGTTCTTTACTCCGAGAGATTCGACCAGAGAGAGCAGTGATGAATGGACGGAGTCCACTGAAAAATCGTCAAGAGCCTCAAGAGCCTTAAGGCTCGCCTCGAGCGCCGGTCTGGCGGTCTCCGCGCTGGTCTTGAATTTCTTGCTGGTATAAAGCTCAGGGTCAATGTCGGGGCGGGCATCGATGAATGTCAGTTTCTCAGGAATATCGGAGAAGTACTCGGTCCTTGGCTGAAGTACATCGCAGAGGATATCGAAATCAACATCGTCTCTCTTTACAGCCTGACGTATGAAGGGCATCGCGTGCTTCCTGAAGTCTTCATGGGACAAGGCGCGTATGTACTCCGCGTTTATGTGCTTCAGCTTTTCCAGATCGAAGATAGCGGGGGATTTGCTGATACCGGACATATCGAACTCGTGAGTGAGCTCTTCAACCGTATAGAGCTCTCTCTCGCCTTTCGGGGACCATCCGAGAAGAGCGATGTAGTTTAGCACTGCTTCCGTGAGATAACCCTTGGCGACGAGATCCTGGTATGAAGCGTCTCCGTTGCGCTTAGATAGCTTCTGGTGCTCGTCCTTCATGACGGGAGCGCAATGGACGTATTCGGGAGGAGTCCATCCGAATGCTTCATACAGAAGGTTATATTTGGGGCTGGACGAGAGATACTCGTTTCCTCTTACCACGTGCGTTATGCCCATGAGATGGTCATCTACGACGTTGGCGAAGTTATATGTCGGCATACCGTCGCTCTTGATTAGTACCTGATCCTCGAGCTCCTTATTCTCAACGCTAACATCACCGTAGACGATGTCATGGAAAGTGGTCACTCCTTCAGAAGGCATCTTCTGACGTATGACATACGGAGTGCCTGCCGCAAGTTTAGCCGCTACTTCTTCCTTGGAAAGATTCCTGCAGTGCCCGTCATAGCGGCGGATCATCTCTCCGCCTTCTTCCTTCTTGGGGATCCTGCTGTCCAGCTCCTCCTCGGTGCAGAAGCAGTAATAGGCATTGCCGTTTTCCACGAGCTTCTTTGCGTATTCGAGGTAGTTGCCCATCCTCTCGCTCTGAACATAGGGGCCGTAATCTCCGCCGATGTCAGGACCCTCATCCCAGTAGAGACCGCAGTCCTTCAGGGTGTTGTATATGACGTCTACTGCGCCTTCCACGAGCCTGCCCTGGTCGGTGTCTTCTATCCTGAGGATGAAGTCTCCGCCATCCTTTTTCGCTATCAGGTACGCGTAAAGCGCTGTGCGCAGGTTTCCTATGTGCATATATCCCGTGGGGCTGGGTGCAAATCTGGTGCGGACTTTTGACATTTATTTGTTCACTCCTGTAAGTAATTGTGTTCTGTGATTATTCTACGGTCGCTGTAATACATTGTCAATTGACAGGGAAATTCAGTGAGAATACAATGGATTCTGTACTATTTTATTTATGAAAAAGGAGGCTTACAATGGCGGACGAGAGAAAAAAGCGCGTATTCAGCGGTATCCAGCCCACCGGCGGCTTTACGCTGGGAAATTACCTGGGAGCAGTCCGCAATTGGGGCGCTCTGCAGGACGAATATGACTGTATCTACAGTGTTGTTGACCTGCACTCCATAACTGTCAGGCAGGACCCGGCTACGCTTAGAAGACAGATCAGGGAATCGGCTGCGCTGCTTCTTGCGTGCGGGGTGGATCCCGAAAAGGCGATACTGTTCATTCAGGGCGATGTGCATCAGCACGCTGAGCTGTCCTGGATCCTCGGATGCTACACCCAGTTCGGCGAACTGTCCAGGATGACGCAGTTCAAGGACAAATCTCAGAAACACCCCGAAAACGTGAACGGAGGCCTGTTCACATATCCGGTGCTCATGGCTGCGGATATCCTTCTGTATCAGACGGATCTGGTTCCGATCGGGGCCGATCAGAAACAGCATCTTGAACTGGCCAGAAATATCGCGGAGAGATTCAACGGAATATACGGACAGACATTCGTCGTGCCCGACGGATACTTCCCGAAGGTGGCGGCGAGAGTGATGTCCCTGCAGGATCCGACTGCCAAGATGAGCAAGTCTGACGAGAACACAAATGCCAAGATAATGCTTCTGGACGACCCGGATATTATCATAAAGAAGTTCAAGAGGGCTGTCACGGACTCGGAAAGCGTGATCAGGGCATCGGAAGACAAACCCGGTGTCACCAATCTTATGAGCATCTACAGCGCCTGCACGGGAAAGACCTTTGAAGAGATCGAGCGCGAGTTCGACGGCAGGGGATACGGAGATTTCAAGACTGCAGTGGGCGAGACCGTAAGGGATATGCTGAGACCCATCCAGGAGAGATATGCGGTATACCTTTCCGACAAGGAGCAGCTGAACGGCATCCTGAAGTCAGGCGCTGAAAAAGCTTCCTATCTTGCTTCCAAGACACTGGCTAAAGCCAGACGCAAGATCGGACTGGACTGAATCTATAATGTAAAAATGTGGAACGGACACCGGGAAGGTGTCCGTTCCTTTTCTCATAAAGAATTTTTACGTTTCGGGTCATGACAGTACAGCGAAGGACTGTGGCCCCATCGTCAGGAGGTTTCCTTCCGTAGAGACGTCTCCTATGGAGTAGATGACCTTCCTGCATAAGATCGAAGCATCGGAGAATGAAGTCGTTCCTGAGGACGGGTTAACGGACAGGATGAGGGAGCCTCTTCCGTAGACGAACGGGTATGCGCTTTCCTCTGCATGAATGACGCTGAAAGAAGAGGAAGCTAGCAGGTCGGAATGAGCCTTTCTCAGAGATATGAGACGTTTTGTCTCATTCAGCAGAGAGTGAGGGTCCGACAGCTGCCGCTGCACATCGGGAGCTTCAGGGCTGCAGTCGACGGGGAGATATATCCTGTCCGGATCAGCGGAAGAGAAGCCGCGGTTGACTGTCCCGTCCCACTGCATGGGAGATCTGCTGCCGGTGCGCTGGTATCCGCCTTCCTTGGTCGGAAGATCAAGATACTTCATTCCGATCTCATCCCCGTAATAGATGAAGGGAACTCCCGGCATCGTCAGAATGAACGCGTATGCCAGTTTCAGCTCATCGGGGGATAAAGTCGCTGCCGGACGGGGAGTGTCGTGGTTGCAGGTGAACATGGATATGTATCCCCGATCCTTTGAGACTTCGTACTTCGGAAGATAGTCTTTCAGGAAGCGGAGGATATCTCCGCCGGAGTCTTTCTTGAAGAAACTTCTGTCTCCTCCCGGAGTCTCATAGTCTCTGAGAAGTGTGTTGTATCCGTTTCCGTGGTGATCCAGATAGAAATCCATGTGGAATCCGCCGAGGCATATCGACTGATACGGATTTGACCACTCGCTGACCAGGGCGGCGTCGGGATAATCCCTGTCCAGCATCCCGCGTATGTCGCGCCAGATAGCCGCGGTGGCGCTCTTGTCGCTGTCGTCGTTCTTAACGAGGGAATCCGCCATATCCACCCGGAAGCCGTCGCAGCCTCTGTCCAGCCAGAACCGCATCACGTCCTTGATCGCTTCTCTGGTAGCTAGGACTTCAGGGGAGTCAACGGCAGACATCCATTTCTCGGTCCTGTTCAGCCAACCGTAGTTCAGCGCAGGCTGCGAGGCAAAGAAGTTGAGCATATAGGATCCGGCTCGTTCCTTCATGCCGGAGATGTAGGGATGGTCCGCAATGCCTTCAAAGGCAGCGGAGGTCCATACGTATCTGCCGGAGTACTCATTCTCTTCAGCCTTGCAGGACTCCAGGAACCAGGGGTGCTGGTCGGAGGTGTGTCCCGGGACAAGATCGAGGAGGACCCTTATGCCTCTGGAATGCGCTTCGCCGAAGAGTCTGTACAGATCCTCATTTGTCCCGTACCTCTCCGCTACCTTCTTATAGTCGCGCACGTCGTAACCCGCGTCCATGAAAGGGGAGTCGAAGCAGGGATTGATCCACAGCGCGTTGCAGCCCAGATTATTGATATAATCCAGACTGTCGATGATGCCCTGCAGATCCCCGATGCCGTCGCCGTCGGAGTCCCGGAAAGACTGTGGGTAGATCTCATAGAAAACAGCTTCGTTAAGCCAATCCTGTACCATGTTTCACCTGTATCACTTGTCAGTCAGTACCGCCATGCTGAAAGCCGGGACCGTGAGCAGTGAGTCTTTGAGTACTATCTCATCCTCGGACGTGTTCAGCACTGCGGACAGTTTGAGGGGAGCCAGAGACGACAGATCTATCTGCTGCTCCGTCTCACCGGTGTTTATGACCAGGAGCACGTCATCATAGCCTTCACAGCGCTTGTAGAACACCGCGACGGTATCGGTGCTCAGCTCCGGGTCCTCTACTCTCCCGCAGGGGATCGCGGGAAACGCATTTCTAACTTTTATGACCTGACGGAACCAGTTCCACAGCGACAGGTCATCCTTCTTCTGATCCGCTAGAGACGGGAACTTCATGGTGACTTCATCCATATCGGGAGGCCCCGAACACATGTCGGGATCAGACGGATCGTCGCTCCAGTACATGGGAGCTCTCTTGTTCTCGTCCTTTCCGGATCCCTTCATACCGATCTCCTCGCCGTAGTACAGGAAGGAGTTGCCGCTCATGAACAGGCTCAGCGCGTAGGACAGCTTGGTGACCGGACCTTCGTCGGATGCATAGTATCCCGCGCTTCTCGCTATGTCGTGGTTGGTATAGAACGGCGCATCGGTGTAGGAGGGGTTGGAGGAACGGAAAGCTTCATCGGAGTAGACCATCGCCTTTACGAAGTCGGATGCCGCGATGAATCCTCCCGAGACGTCCCTTATGAATCCGTCGGGACCGCTGAATGGAAAGTTGAAAAGAGAATCGATGCCACTGGTGTAAAGCAGCGATATGCTGTTCCTGTCGGTCCAGGCCTCTCCTACGATGTAGCAGTCCGGTTTTATCGCCTTACAGGTGTCGCAGAAGTACTTCAGGAAATCCCTGTTGGCTTCCGACTGTCCTGTATGGTATGAGGTGACTGCGTCGAGGCGGAAACCGTCCACGCCTTTCCCGATCCAGTACGACACGATGCTCTTTATCTCGTCTCTCACGTAACTGCTGTTGAGATTGAGATCCGGCATTCCGGACCAGAACCTGGCTTCGTAGTACCAGTTCGTTCCGGGAAGAGGGGAGTACCCGTTCTGGGGATCTCTTGAGAAGTTGTAGTAGTCGAAATACCTGCAGTATGAGACGTCGGGTTCCCAGTCGGAGGGAAGTTCATGCAGATAGTCCGAAGCAGCCTTGAACCACTCGTGCGAATCGGAGGTGTGGTTGACCACCATATCCATAAGTATCCTGATCCCGCGCTTGTGGCATTCGGATATCAGCTTCTCGTAGTCTTCCGCGGTCCCGAAGGACGGGTCGATGGAGCAGTAGTCAGTCACATCGTATTTGTGATACGTGGGGGACGGGTGTACCGGTGTCAGCCAGATCTGATCGAATCCGAGATCTTTAATATAATCCAGTTTCGAAATGATCCCGTTGAGGTCTCCGATCCCGTCACCGTTGCTGTCGCAGAACGAGTAGGGGAATATCTCGTACGTGGTGCGGCAGAAATCGTCTCTGTCGGCCGTTTTCAGCTTTCTGTTGAACGAGTACATCTGCACGTTCGACTTCTCTTTTCCCGCAAAAAGCAGGAACACTGCTGCCGCGGCGATGACCGTGAACAGCAGTGCGATGACAGTTATTGTCTTTTTCCTGTTTATCATCCTTTGACAGCTCCTGACATGCCTTCCACGTAGTACCTCTGCATGTAGAGGAAGAGTATCGCGATGGGTATGGAGATGATCACGGCTCCTGCGGCGAAGCAGGTGTACCACTGATAGATGTACTCCTTCTGAAGCATGTTCCACAGACCGATCGCGACTGTGAACTGGTCGGCGTTTGCGCGGCATATGACCTTAGCGAACACGAAGTCGACCCAGGGACCTATGAACGATGTCATGACGGTATAGATGACGATGGGTTTGGAGAGAGGCATCGTGATCTTTGTGAAGACCTGCCACTGCGTGCAGCCGTCGATCACCGCAGCCTCGTCTATTGACCTGGGGATCGTGTCAAAGAAGCCCTTAGCGATCTGGAATCCGAGACCGGCGCAGGCACTGTAGACGATGATGAGTCCGATGCGCACCGCGCTTCCTTCCGTAAGACCCATCGCCTTCAGGATGAAGTACTGGGCGATCATGGACATGAATCCGGGGAAGAGTCCCAGAATCATTGCGATGTTCATGTAGGTCCTGCGGAACCCGAAACGCATGCGGCTGAGCGCGTACGCCACGGAGAGCACGAAGAACGTGCTGAGGACACAGCAGATGACCGAGATCAGAAGCGTGTTCATGAACATCTTGGGGAAGTTCAGGACATTGCGGTCCGTGAACAGCTTGATGTAGTTGTCCAGAGTATATCCCTGAGGAAGGAAGGTGCTGGTATATGCGCCTTTCTCCGCACGGAAGCTGGTGAGGACTATCCACACGATGGGCATGACCCAAATCAGCGAAAGCACTGCGAGGAGCAGATGGACAAGGAAGTTGACTATCCTCTTCTGAGGACTGATCCTGTTTTTCTTGATCGTTTCCATCACATGAATGCCTCCTCATTCTTGTAAGAACCGGAGTTCCTGTATGTGATCAGCGTCACTATCGTAAGGGTGATGAATGTCATGATGCCGATGACGGCTCCGAGGTTGTAATACTGCTGGTCTATAGTCAGCTTGTACAGCCATGTGACGAGCAGGTCGGTCTGGCCCGCGGTGTCTCCGACGTATGTCGGGCCGCCTCCGGAGAGCAGATAGATGACGTTGAAGTTGTTGATGTTGCCTATGAAGCTTGTGATCAGGTAGGGAGTGGTGACGAACAGCATATAGGGCAGTGTGATGCTGAAGAACGTCTTCACGGGGCCTGCGCCGTCGACTCTGGCTGCTTCATAGAGTTCTGCAGGGATATTCTGCAGTATCCCTGTGACCTGAAGGAGGGTATACGGGATACCTACCCACAGGTTGATTATGATGATCGTGATCTTGGCCCACATCGCGTCTTTCCAGAACGGGAGAGGCGACGAGATAAGGCCCAGGTTCTGCAGCAGCACGTTAACAGCGCCGGAAGGCTGCAGCATGATGTTCATGATCATCAGGGTGACGAACTGGGGCACCGCTATGGAGAGCACGAAACAGAAACGCCAGAAGCCTTTCCACTTCGTCTCCTTGCGGTTGATTATCATTGCAAGCACCATTCCGAGGATGTAGTTGAGGAACGTCGCAAAGATGGCCCAGACGATGGTCCAGCCCAGAACGTGCCAGAACTGCTTTCCTATATTTCCTCCGAGGCTCAGTACGCGTTTGAACTGAGTCAGCCCGTTCCAGTCGAAGAGCATCAGATGCTCGTCCTCCTTGGAATAGGAAGTGAATGCCATGGAGATCATATAGACCAGCGGGATGATGTTGAAGACCAGTATCCCGATACAGGGAATGGTCATCAGGG
>CACYBC010000176.1 GCA_902772615.1 uncultured Ruminococcus sp. | reverse complement strand
CCTGTCTCCCGTAGCTCATCTCGCAGCTATCAAGAGCCGTGTTCCTTTCCTCAACTTCTTTGACGGATTCCGTACATCCCATGAGCTCCAGAACATCGAAGTCTGGGATTACGAGGACCTCAAGGAGATGTGTGACATGGATGCAGTTGCTGCATTCCGTAAGCGCGCACTCAACCCCGAGCATCCCGTGATGCGCGGTTCTCACGAAAACGACGATATCTTCTTCCAGCATCGTGAGGCCAACAACGCCTACTACGACGCCGTTCCGGCAGTTGTGGAAGAGTACATGGGCAAGATCAATGCCAAGCTTGGCACTGATTACCGTCTGTTTAACTACTATGGCGCTCCGGACGCTGAACGCGTCATCATCGCCATGGGCTCCGTCAACGACGTGGTAGAAGAAGTCATCGATTACCTCACCGCAAAGGGTGAGAAGGTCGGACTCGTAAAGGTACGCCTCTATCGTCCTTTCTCTGCTGAGAAACTTGTCGAAGCTATCCCCGCAACAGTAAAGAAGATCGCGGTCCTTGACCGTACAAAGGAACCCGGCTCCCTTGGTGAGCCTCTCTACATGGATGTCGTCGCAGCTCTTGCCGCTCAGGGCAGGAAGATCGACACCGTTATCGGAGGCCGTTACGGCCTGGGTTCCAAGGATACACCTCCTGCAAGCATTTTCGCAGTCTATGACGAACTTGCAAAAGATGATCCCAAACCCCACTTCACGATCGGAATCAATGATGATCTCTCCCATCTGTCTCTGGAAGAGAAGCCCGCTCCCAACACGGCAGCGGAAGGCACTATCGAGTGCAAGTTCTGGGGACTCGGCGGCGACGGAACAGTCGGCGCGAACAAGAACTCCATCAAGATCATCGGAGACTATACCGACAAGTATGTACAGGCCTACTTCCAGTATGACTCCAAGAAGACAGGCGGCGTGACGATATCCCACCTGCGCTTCGGCGATCATCCTATCAAGAGCCCATACTACATCAACAAGGCTGACTTCGTAGCCTGCCATAACCCGTCTTACGTGACCAGAGGATATAAGATGGTCAATGACGTAAAGCCGGGCGGCGTGTTCATGATCAACTGCCAGTGGACCCCTGAGGAACTGAGCGAGCATCTGAATGCCGAGGCAAAGCGCTACATCGCCAGAAACAACATCCAGCTCTACACCATCAATGCTATCGACATCGCTGCATCCATCGGCATGGGCAAGCGCACCAACACGACTCTTCAGTCGGCGTTCTTCGCTCTGGCCAATGTAATGCCCATAGAAGAAGCAGTCGATCACATGAAGGAAGCTGCTCTCAAGAGCTATCTGCGTCACGGACAGGATGTCGTTGACATGAACTACAAGGCCATCGATGCCGGTGTTACCGCGTATGTTAAGATCGATGTCCCGGCAGAGTGGGCTGATGCTGTTGACGAGACAGAGGCCGTAAAGCATGAAGGCCCCGAGAAACTCGTGAAGATGGTAGACACCATTCTTGCTCCTGTTGGACTCATGGACGGCTATTCAGTTCCTGTGTCTGCATTCAGTGATCATGTTGACGGAACATTCGAGCTTGGCGCATCCGCATATGAGAAGCGCGGTGTTGCTGTCTCCGTTCCTGTATGGAATCCCGAGACCTGCGCACAGTGCAACCAGTGTGCATTTGTCTGCCCGCATGCGACGATCCGTCCCTTCGCACTGACTGAAGAGGAAGCAGCAAATGCTCCTTCCAATACAAAGTTCGGCAAGAGACCTATCTTCAAGACAAATTATAAGTATACGCTGGCTATTTCTCCTCTGGACTGCATGGGCTGCGGTGTTTGCATTGGTGTATGCCCCACCAAGTCCCTCGCAATGGTCGACAGAGAAAGCCAGGAAGACCAGCAGGCAGTGTTCGATTACTGTGTAGCAGAAGTCGACGAAAAGAAGGACATCAGCCCGATGCTGAACGTCATCACCAGCCAGTACAGGAAACCTCTGCTTGAGTTCTCAGGCTCCTGCGCAGGCTGCGCCGAGACTTCCTATGCAAGGCTCGTGACACAGCTCTTCGGAGATCACATGTACATCTCCAACGCGACCGGATGCTCCTCCATCTGGGGCGGCCCGGCTGCTACATCCCCCTATACAAAGACCAAGGAAGGACGCGGACCTGCATGGGCCAACTCTCTCTTTGAGGATAACGCGGAGCACGGCTTCGGAATGATGCTCGGTCAGAACGCCATCAGGAATGCACTTAAGGGCAAACTTGAAGTTCTTGCCGGAAGCGAAGAAGCACCTGAGTCCTTCAAGACAGCTGTCAGCGAGTATCTCGATACATTCACTGACGGAAACAAGAACGGTGCTGCGACCGAAGCTCTTGTCGCAGAACTCGAGAAGCTCGGCGAGTGTGAGGACCGCAACTATATCCTCGAGAACAAGGAATATCTGTCCAAGAAGTCCGTTTGGATCTTCGGCGGAGACGGATGGGCATACGATATCGGATTCGGCGGTCTGGACCATGTCCTGGCTTCCGGAGAAGACGTCAACATCATGGTCTTCGACACAGAGGTGTATTCCAACACCGGCGGCCAGGCATCCAAGGCATCTCAGATCGGTCAGGTAGCGCAGTTCGCATCTGCCGGTAAAGAGATCGCAAAGAAGAGCCTCGCCGACATCGCAATGTCCTACGGTTACATCTATGTCGCACAGGTCGCTATGGGCGCTGACATGAACCAGACCCTGAAAGCCCTTACAGAGGCTGAGTCCTATCACGGACCGTCCCTCGTGATCGGCTACGCTCCCTGCGAGATGCACAACATCAAAGGCGGCATGACCAACTGCCAGTCCGAGATGAAGAAGGCCGTGGAAGCAGGTTACTGGAACAACTTCAGATACGATCCGCGCCGCAAGGCAGAAGGAAAGAATCCGTTCCAGCTCGACAGCAAGGCGCCTACAGGCAGCTATCGTGACTTCATCATGGGTGAGGCAAGATACTCATCCCTGACACGTTCCTTCCCGGAGCGCGCGGAAGTTCTGTTCGAGAAAGCAGAAGAGAATGCAAAGAACCGTTATGAAGCACTCGTAGAGAGAGCAGAGTAATCAGTATTCTTCGAAATGAAAAAGCCGGGGTATTAATATGTACCCAGAATTCTGGACAAAGGATTAATAAGTTTTAGGTTTCCATGGACACCTTCCTGTACACAGCAGGAGGTGTCCAT
>CACYBC010000175.1 GCA_902772615.1 uncultured Ruminococcus sp. | reverse complement strand
TCTTCCGGCTCATAATACTCGTGAATTCCGCTCAGTATCGTCCTGTGCCGGCTTGTGCCGTCATCCAGCACGAACTTAAGAAGCTTTTTGCTCTTCGGGACAGCTTCGCATTCGAGTACCTTGACTGCCCTGAAATCTGACTTTGAGAAGGTCTCGAAGTCAACATAGTCCTCAAACAGCGGCTCGATCTGGACATTGGAGAAGTCCATTGACTCGTCTGCCCTGATCAGAGGAGCGCCGGGAACTGCCGGTACTTCTTCTGTCTGTACAGATTTCGTGCTTTCTACAGTCTGTATAATTTCTGCCTTCTTTTGTGCGAAATCGGACTTGATGGACCTTAATGTCGGGAACAGGAGCACATCACGTATTGCCTCAGCGCCGGTAAACAGCATGATCATACGGTCTATGCCGTAGCCGATGCCGCCGAGCGGAGGCATTCCCGTTTCCATCGCTTCCAGGAAATCCTCATCGGTGTGATTGGCTTCCTCGTCTCCCTGAGAAAGCTTCACTTCCTGAGCGGCAAACCTTTCGCGCTGATCCATAGGATCGTTAAGCTCCGAATATGCGTTTGCCATCTCCCATCCGTTCATATAGAACTCAAACCGTTCGACGTATTCAGGATCGTCGGGTTTCTTTTTTGTGAGAGGCGACACCTCAATGGGGTGATCCATCAGGAATGTGGGCTGCACAAGATGTTCTTCGGCATATTCGTCGAAGATCGCGCAGAGTATGTCGCCCTTCGTGTGGAAAGGCTCGTACTCGACCTTGAGTTCATCAGCCTTTGCTCTTGCCTCTTCAAGCGTGTGGATCTGCTTCCAGTCTACACCGGCGTATTTCTTCACTGCGTCGACCATCGTGATCCTCTCAAAAGGCTTTGAGAGATCCATCTCAACATCCTTGTAGACGATCTTCGTAGTGCCAAGCACTGTTTCCGCAACATGACGGAACAATCTCTCTGTCAGATCCATCATCCCGTGGTAATCGGTATATGCCTGATAAAGTTCCATCATGGTGAATTCTGGATTGTGGCGCGTATCGATCCCTTCGTTTCGGAAAACTCTTCCTATCTCATATACTCTGTCGAAGCCGCCGACTATGAGCCGCTTGAGGTTGAGCTCAAGTGAGATCCTGAGCCTCATGTCCTCATTGAGAGCATTGAAATGAGTTTCGAACGGGCGGGCGGAAGCTCCTCCTGCGTTGTAGACCAGAACAGGAGTCTCAACTTCCATGAATCCTTCTCCGTCAAGGAAATGACGTATACAGGAGATTATTGCGGAACGCTTCCTGAACACTTCCTTCGACTCAGGGTTAGTGATCAGGTCCAGATATCTCTTTCTATATATCGTATCGGAATCGGTAAGGCCGTGAAACTTCTCCGGAAGAGGCCTGAGGGATTTGCTCAGCAGTATCAGTTCCGATGCATGGATGGTGATCTCTCCGGTCTGGGTACGGAAAACATACCCTTTGACTCCGAGTATATCGCCTATATCCCATTTCTTGAAACGGGCATAGGTCTCTTCCCCGACGTCGTCCCTGCGGGCATATACCTGTATAGTCCCGGTCGTATCCTGCAGGTTTAGGAAAGAAGCCTTCCCCATGATCCTTCTGGTCATGACTCTTCCCGCTACCGATACGGTTTTCTGCGGAGCATCATCGCTGAAACTCTCAGTGATATCCTTCGCATAGTCAGTCACATCATAGGTCGTGATAAGGAATGGATCATTGCCTTCCTGTCTCATCGCAGCCAGTTTTTCTTTCCTGACAGCGATCTGCTCGTTCTCATCCATTTCCTGCTGTGCAGATCCGTTCACTCTGTTCTCTGCCATAAATAAGTGTTCCTTTCCATAAAACAGGCCTCCGATCCAATACGGAGGCCGTTACGATTTACACCATGCGCTTCTCAGAAATCCATCTTGGAGATGTCCAGGATCCTGATCTTGAGCTCACCGCCGGGCGTTTCTGCAATTACATCATCGCCGATACTGTGTCCGACAAGCGCCGCGCCGAGAGGAGATTCATTTGAGATCTTGTTTCTCATGGCATCTGCTTCGCCGGAGCTCACGATCTCATAAGTCTCTTCCTCGTTATCATCGACGAACAGCACTTTTACCCTTACACCGATGGTGACATGATCGGTAGAGATAGCGTCCTCATCGATGACCCTGGCATTCTGGAGCATTTTTTCCAGTTCGGTGATATGCGCTTCCATGATCGCCTGTGAGTTCTTAGCCTCGTCATATTCACTGTTTTCAGAGAGGTCTCCGTGAGAGAGAGCCTCTTTTATGACCGCCGCCATTTCCTGGCGTTTTACTGACTTAAGATAGTCCAGCTCCTTTTCGAGCTCGTCAAGTTTTGCCTTGCTGATAAGATATTCCTGCGCCATAGGATCGCCTTTCTGAGTGTAACTGTTTAAATCACTATGTTATCGGATTATAAACAGTACTTATATGAAAGTCAAGAAATCAGGCGGTGCAAACGAAACCGCTGCAGCTACAGCCGCAGCGGATAATATCAGAACTCCGAATCAAGCACCTCGACAGCTTTCCTGAGCTGCAGATCCTGAAGGATACTGGGTTCACCGTCGGGAATGACGAAGTCATCAAATGACGCAGTCACGAAGTCGGGAGTCACTCCGATCTCGTTGTATCTGACCGTTCCGAAGGCCAGCAGTTCACACACCGGAACATACAACGCCGTTCCGTCAGTAAACTGGTCAAAAACACCGTAGGTACCGCTGCCGTATGTCTGCTCTCCCACCAGACGCACGTTGTTGCATTCTCCCATTGCAGCGGCAAACAACTCGCTGTATCCTTTCGTTCCGCCGTTGATAAGCACAGCTACCGGCATCTCAACGCTGTCTCTGTCCGAAGTATACAGGACCTTTGTGTAGCCTCCGTTATAGATCCCGGAGATCATCGTGCTCTGTCCGATAAGCCTGTCCATTATCTTGGCCACGACATTGAGATCATATCCGCCGTCTGTGTTCCTCAGGTCAAGTATCAGTCCCTTGATCGTGCCGGAAGATAGCCTCTCGGCAAGTTCCTCCTGGAACTGATCTCCGGTCAGGAGCGTGAACGACATAAACCTGAAATAAGCATATCCTTCCACTTCGTAAGAAACGATTGATCTTGTCTCGTACTGTCCGTAAACGAAGGTGAAAGTGTAGTCCATTCCTTCTCTGGAATATGTAAGTGTTACCTCATCGCCTTCGGATCCATAGAGAGCCTCTGCCACTTTTTCAGCACCGAGCTCCAGCGCATCTTCATCGTTGACCATGACTATGGTATCACCGGCTTCCATTCCTATCTTTTCCGCTGATGTTGAGGGATGGACTTCCGTTATCTGTATGAATCCGCTGCCATTGACTTCATGCTCAACTCCGATGCCGCAGAGCTTCCCGCCTTTAGTCTCTAATATGCGTGTGTATTCCTGGTTAGTGAAGTATTTGATCTCTGCATCGCCTGTACCGGAGATATAACCTCTTGCAAGGCCGTCAAGTATCTTGCCGTCATCGACATTCCGGTAATAGTTCTGTCTTACAAAGGAATCTATCTGAGATATCTTGTCATACAAGGACTCTCTTTCCTGGATCGAGACGATCTTCTGATCGAAAAGATTCATGGAATAGATCATCGTAGCCGTGAAGGTAAGCGCTATGGCTATGAATATGAATGCAAGTGTGATTCCTACCGTTATCTTTTTATTCATAAGCTCCTCTTAGTTGCCATAGGATATGTACTTCAGAGGATCCACTTTTTCACCGTTCAGCCTTATCTCAAAGTGGAGATGAGGTCCGGTGGAGTTGCCAGTGGAACCCACGTAACCTATGACCTGGCCCTGCGCGACCCATTCTCCTTCCGAGACTGCGATGCCGCTCATATGACCATATACTGTCCAGTTATTATCGCCATGGTCTATCATTACATGATATCCGTAACCCGTCGTATAGTAGCGCACAAGCCTAACCTGACCCGTATTCGAGGCGATGATCGGTTTGCCGTAAATGTTATATCCGGCTATATCAACGCCGCCATGCCAGTTTGCGCGTCCGTAAAGCGTTCTCCATCCGAATCTGGATGATATGTAACTGTATCCGGGAACAGGCCATGCAAAATAGCCTCCGACATAGCCCTGCATTCCGGTACCCATGATGGCATTCCACTCTTCCTGGGCTTTCTGGAACTCGTCAAGGATCCTGCTGTAATCCTCTTCTGTTGCCTTCTT
>CACYBC010000174.1 GCA_902772615.1 uncultured Ruminococcus sp. | reverse complement strand
GTGTCGTAGAAAGAACCGATACCATACTGCGGGAGCATGCTCCTGCAGGCGGGGTGCAGTCAATCACCCCACGATGTACTGCCAGTCTGTCAGATATGGACTGACAGGATAAAGTCTAATGATCAAGACAAAGGTGGGAGGCATACAGCCGAGAACCATCGGGCTGGTACAAGCTCGTGACTTTAGTCATGAGTAGTTGACTGTTGATCTCCCCTCTTCTTATGCCTCATCCGGACGCTGAAACAGTCTGTGGTCCGTATGAGGCAGGAAGCAAGCTGCCAGGAACTCATCCATATATCCGGGTTCTGTTGATAGTTCGATATAAGTCATGTTGCGTCCTATCTCAAACACCTTATCCACTGCTTCGTCAGACAGCAGCATGGCGCATGCCCCGGTCAGTGAAGAGTTGCCTATATAAGAATACTTTTCTACAGGTATCATAGGCAGCATTCCTATGCTGATCGCCTTCTCTATGTCTATCCCGCTGCCTATACCTCCGGCAATTATCACCCTGTCGATATCTTCCACACTCATCGCAAGCGTGTTGAGCATGGTGCGTATGGCGGAAAAGATAGCCGCTTTAGCTCTGATGAAATTGTCAAGATCGCCCTCGGTCAGTTCGATATCCTTTCCTGTTCCGCTTTCCTGCGCGAACGAGACTATATAGTTGCCTCCGAACTCATCGTAGCGGATCCTGCGGGATTCCCTTATAAACTTGCCTTTTGAATTCACTGCCCCGGTCCTGAACAGTTCGCTGATGATGTCTATAAGCCCGCTTCCGCAGAGCCCCAGAGGCTTATCTCCTGATATGAGCGTGTATTCGGGCTCGAGCGTCTCATCATCTATATGAACGCTGTCTATAGCGCCGGTCGTTGCGCGCATGCCGCAGCTGATATCTCCGCCTTCAAATGCAGGACCCGCAGAGCAGGCGCAAGTCAGCATGTATTCGCTGTTCCCGAGGACAAGCTCGCCGTTAGTGCCGAGATCGATGAACAGCGTCATCAGTTCAGACTTCCACATAAGCGTATCCAGAACTCCTGCAGTTATGTCTCCTCCGACATAACTGCCTACATTTGGCGCGAATATGACCGGTGTGCCGGGAGCAGCCGGCAGGCCGGCCTTTTCAGAATCGACTCCGGTGAGTTCCAGAAACTCGGGAACATATGGTTCAAGACGTATAGAATCCCCTTCTGCCCCTATGAACAGATGCTCCATCGTCGTATTGCCAGCCAGGACGATGCGCTTTACGTCGGCTGATGATCTGCCACTGTCTTTGAAAAGAGCTTCCATTATCGGAATGATAGTCTCTTCCCTAACAGCCTTCTGAAGCCTGTCCTTTCCGCCCGGTCTCATCTGCTGGATGATGCGGTTTATGACATCTGCTCCGAAGCGTATCTGTCCGTTTCCGCGGCTGGCCTTTGAAAGGACTTTACCGCTCTTCAGATCCAGAAGGGCTGCCGTGACAGTGGTCGTGCCGATATCTACCGCAATGCCGCAGCCTTCCTGAAACGGGGTCATGGATATCCCGGACTGAAAGATCCCTTCAATGGACCGGTCATAGCGCGCAAGTTCCTCCGCAGTGGAAAGATCTGCCGTCGCAATGTCCTCCTTAAAAGCGCTTGCTGTCGCAGGCACCCACACAACGGCATCCCCTATCACCTTACTCTGGCATGCGAGCCTCCACATCTCCTCGTAATCCGAGTACGGAAGACGGGGATTCTGGGGCATCTCAAGTGCCCCGGAGATCAGTCTGATCCTGCATTTGCCGCAAGTACCGTTGCCTGCGCAGGGAGCGTCGATAGCAATGCCCAGACGCTCCGCAGCCCGCAGGACCGTCTCCCCGGCCTCGACCTGACATTTTATATCCTGAGGCTGATTCTCGATCTTGAATGTTAATGTGAACATATCTTCTCCTATAGCAACATCACCGGGATGATCCCGGTGATGTTATTGTGGGTGATGTAAAGTTACATGATAGGATCCATGGAGAGTGCCGGATGTCCCTTTTCAGTCAGGAACGCGAGCAGTTCTTCGGGATCGGTAGCGATGGTCTCATCGCCGATCATATCGGTGAAGTTGTCGATTCCCAGAGTCTCCTTGGCAGTCTTGTCCAGACGGGTCCTGAGGTCCTCTTTGAGTTCCTTGGGCATCCAGACGATCCTGGCGGTGCCGCCTTCAGCGCTTATGAACTTCTTGGAAGCGATGAAGTGACGGCCATGTCCCATGAATCCGGGTGTCTGTACTCCGCCGCCGGTCATGGAGGCCAGCTCACCGAAGGTCATTCCTGTGGGTGTCATGCCGGAGTACTCGCGGTTGACGATCACGACGCCGTTTGAAAGAGGTTCGATACCGCAGATGCACTCGAAGCAGCCGCAGCTGGTCATCGGATCCTCGATCAGTGAGTAGAGAGATACGTTCTCGACTGCTCCGTGAGTTGCCTGAGCGACCATCTTGTTGACTGATTCATATTTGCCGAGTCTCTCATCTATAAGGCCTTCCTTCGGGATCGGCTGTGAAGGGCCGGTGGCATTGAGCTCATAGGTTGCCTTCGCGTCGAGCCAGGAAACAGCTCCGCAGAGTCCGAGACGTTCGGGGGTGACTACGCAGCAGTGTGCAGGAGCAAAGCTCTGGCACAGTATGCAGGTGTAGTACTGATCGACGCTCTCGTCGCTGAGAGATGAAAGTCTGTTGTCGCGGAAGCGATAGACAGGCATTGCATCCTCTTCCAGTATCTTTTCCACTTTCTCTTTGTCAGTGACAAGGGTCACTTCGCACTTGTCGACGACATTTCCGAATTCATCCATTATCATGGAGTAGAGCACTTCGCCGAGATCGCGCAGACGGAGTCCGGCGTTGAAACTGTCTTTGCTGATACGGATGCGGAACAGGTTCCTCTGTCCTGTATGCATGAGGCCTTCGATGTAGTTGAACCAGGTATGGATCCTTCTTTCGATTACCGACTCAAAGTCCTTCTGCATCTTGGCGCCGTAGACTTTTACAGTTGTCGCAAGAGGCATGCGGATGAGTTCTGTGGCGTTCTCGGGAACATCCGGGCCTACGATCGTGATCTTATGGTCTTCGATCTCATCAGGATTCTCTACCATGGTGAGGAGCTCGCATGTGGGATTGTGATCCGAGTCGAACTCGACATATGTATTTGCTCTGCGGATGATCTCGCCTTCAAAAGCGGAAGCAAAGCTTACGGGAAGCGAGACGGCCTTTGCCTTGACCTTTATATTGCGCAGTTCAAGGGACTTCGCAACGGTCTGGGTGTGATCAAGAACAGACTCAAGAGCACCGGGGACCTGATTTTCGCCGAGATCGATGTCTACGACCACCGGGAAGCCAAGAGCGATGGCGCCTGCACCGGCAGACACTACTACGCTGTCAATGTTTCCGAATGTGTTGACGAAGGCAGGAACCCTGTCTTTTGTATAAGCAAGAAGTCCGGGCAGGTCGCCTGGCGTCAGTCCGCCGAAGATAAGGGCGGCACGGACTGCTACAGTGACGACATGGATCACGGAAGTCACATCGTAACCGAGCGGGATAACACGGTATTCCAGGCCGGCTCTGACATTCTTCTCAAGGACCTGATCGATGACTTTTCCCACGAGGAAGGTCAGCAGGCCTTTGTCCTGATAATCTCTGACCACCGCAGCGACATCAGCGGGATCTCCCGCTTCGCCGAGCACGACTGCCACGCCGGGGATATCTCCGGTAACGAGCGGAACACCGAGAGAACGGATGATGGGGTCCGGGACGAACCCGATCCCGGGCTCATTTGCATAGGGGTCATCGCTCTCAACATATTTCAGTGCTTCAAGAATCTCAGCGCCAACTGCTGTTGCAAGACCTGCATTCAGTGCCTGACCCAGATCTTCCTGATTGGTGATGAGTGACTTGAGAACTCCTACACACGCAGGCAGATCGCCGAGTTTCTCGACCTTGACACCTGTTGCGGCATAGATGGTGGGAAGGAAATAAGCAGTGCCCGGAAGGATTACCGGCTTATCTTCCCCGTACTTTGCGATCGCATCGTTGACTGCGCCTTCGGTAAGGCCGGCCACCGCGTTCGATCCGCCGTAGATAAGATCTGTTAAAACGCTCATGATTGTTTTCCTCTCTTTATTTGGTTAAAGCTCCAAGAAGGAGTCGGCGTACAGGAAGTTGTTCTTTATGATATCAGCGGCTTTGACGGTCTCCATCAGCCTGGCATCACAGGGATTCATGATGGCTGAAGTGAGGCCTCTGTTCATTGCCATTGCGACTGTGGCGCTCTCCAGTATCGGTCGGATATGCTTCGGCGTTCCGTTCGAGACATTGGAGAGTCCGCCTGTGGAATTGAGTCCCATGTCCGCGAGCTGTCCGATGAACTCCAGGACATCCATCTGCTTGTCCTGCATTCCCTTGATGACGAGGAACAGCGGGTCAAACCACATATCCTCTGCCTCCATGCCGGCCATCATTCCGCGTTCCAGCATCTCCTGGCAGTAGGCCATGCGCTCATCATTGTCGGAGGGGACTCCGGCTTTTGAGCACAGGGCGACCACTATGGCATCGTTCGCTGCGGCGAGATCGATGTTCTCGATCCTGTCTCCGGCATCGGCGGAGTTGACGATCGGCTTGCCGTTGGTGCGGTCATACACGGAGATACCGGCTTCGATAGCCGCGCGGTTTGAGGTGTCAAGAGCAAGAGGAACATTATTGCAGGCTTCCTGGATCGTCTTGACTGCCCACTTCATCAGTTCAGGGCCGTTCTTCTCTGCAGGTCCGATGTTCACATCGATATAAGTGGCTCCTGCCGCGATCTGTTCCTTGGCTCTTTTGACGATCGGTTCCGGATTCATCTCCTCCATCGCTTTTTTGATGACGGGTGAGATGCAGTGGATTCGTTCACCGATGACTACGAATTTACCCATTATCGTTCTCCTTTTATCCTTAATTAAAGTTCTTTCAGGAATTTGACAAGGTTCGTCGCCTCATTGGGAGCTACGACGACGCTCCATTCAGGCAGTCTCTCCTCCAGTTCCCCTTTCAGCACAGCCGCTTTTCCGGGGATGATAAGAGTCCTGTTCTTGATCTTGTCTTCGATCTCGTAATCTTTTATGAATTTGGCAATGCTGCCCGCGCTGAATTTTCCGGCAGCCCATGCCGTAAGGACCGAATATCCTCCGGCATCAGAGATCAGGAGGTTGACCGGCACTCCGCTTCTCTCCATCTCACCGGATACAACAAAATATGTAAGCGCAAAGTCGACGGTCGTGGCACATATGCTGTTCTCATCTGCTCCGTTGAGCGGATAGATCCCGGGAGCTACCTTCATCGGCTTCTGAGGATCGGTAAAGATGTTCTGTCTCAGTCCGTAGAGCGGAAGAGCCTGCGCGTATGACATGTTCTCCATAATGATAATGGAGCCGTATTTCAGGACGAACAGCGCAGCAAGAGCTGTCTGCTTGTGAGGATCACCGGCAGCCAGTTTCTTGAGGTCTACAATGGAGGGATACCCAAAGGTGCGGTCTCCGTCCTTTAGTGCAGATCTGCGCACCTGTACTGCGTTTGCAAATGTGTCCTTAACAGAGGCTGCGGTAACATCCAGCACCAGTTCTTTATATCCCAGTTTTTCGACCGCTTCCGCCGTATCGTGCAGAGCGTCGATGTCCGGTGCGCTGATGCCAAGCGCTACGCCAAACTTCTTGGCTATCTCGGTAAATCTCTCATAGTTCTCGGGAGTCGCTCCGTTGAGAACGGGTTTTTCGGACGCACAGATCTCAAGAGCCGCCTCAGCTGCTTCAGCATCCTTGACATCAAGGATCAGCAGGCGTCCTTTTCCGACAGCCTTTTCAACCAGCTGTACATACGAATCCTTATCTGTGTACTCGAGATTGATCGCTTCGACATACATGCGCTCTCCGATGCGCTCATAGTCGATCTTCTCTATCTCTGCGAACTCCTCATCGAATGTATCCGCTGCAGCAGATACCGCAAAAAGGTTCTCGGACACAAAAGTCTTTTCATGCCTGTGGAGAACGGTCTCTCCTCCAAGAGTATGCTCGGCGGCACCGGTTCCGACTTTCAGCGATTTCATGGGAGGAGCAGTCGCATCCGAAAGCGCTGCAAGTGCTTCTTCGGACATGTGCGGGCATTTTTCTATCGGAATGGCGCCCTGAGCTACCTTCATAGCGAAAGCCATGCAGGTGGGGTTTCCGCATTCCTTGCAGTTTGTCTTGGGTGTCAGTTTGAAAATATCAAGTCCTTTTAAAGCCATGGAATCACCCCCCTTACATCAGATCGGCGATCATGCCGGAAATCGTAGCCACGGACTGAGGATGTCTCAGGATAACGGCATCTGAGCCGCCGGCGATCACCGCCGCAGCTGTACAGACTTCCATATCCACTCCGCGGGTCTCTCTGTCGCCCCACTCCGGATAATCCTCTTCCGAGACGATGGATTCTTTTACTGCCCAGGTCTCCTGGGAAACAGGGGTGATAATAGGCATCTGAAGCATCACGTCATTCTGTGTAAGAGCTGCATCCTTTACCCTGTCCAGCGTAGATGCAACATAATCATACCCATATCCAGCGGCTGCAGAGCCGACATTCATGACATATGACTCAGGTCTGATGCCCATTTGTGACAGAAGCACGTTGAGCTGCTTTGCAAGGTTGATATCCACGGCAGATTCCGCAGAGATCTTGTTGCCGTATGCCATTACTGCAGATGCTGCCACTGTCTTGTAGTTCTCTTCCCTCGCTGAAACGAACAGTACGTTCCTGCCCTGCAGGGCTTCAGCGAGCTTGCTGAAGAGTTCTGTATCCTTCTCAACGTTTCTTGCACCGGTGATCACCAGCGGTACATCGATCGCTTCAGCGACCTGCTTTGCGACTTCCACACACTCTTCCACGGAACGGTTGTCGCCATTGGGATCCGCACCGTTTAGAGCCAGCGCCACGAAGTCAGCCCCGGGCATCTCTGAAGCCCGTTTTGCTATCTCCGCGATCGTTTCCGCACCGTCATAGTAAGCTGCGATACCAGGAAGCGTGCGGTCTACCCCCGTATCCGTGATCTCAGCTCCGACAGCGACCTTATTCTTCGCCGGAGCATCGAAAGTGTAGAGGGGCATGATATTAGCCCCTCCGATAGTCACAGCCTTCTCACCTGTCCCGATAGTAACCTCGTTGATGGATGAGGAAAAAGTCTGTGGCTTGCGTGTAAATGCCATATTTCTACCTCCATATGATTGCATATATGATCCGTGTCATATATGTTCCATAAAACATGACGCTCTTTGCACAGGTGCTGGTCCGCCTTATGCAAACAGCTTCTCTGCGATCTTATTGACTGCTGCTCTTGCGGGCGAATCGTCCGGAAGCTTCGCGGTGGGCTTCCCTTCTCCGTCGTATTCGTAGACCATATCGTCGTGAGGCACTACCCCTATGAGATCAAGTCCGCTCTTCTCTATCTCTTCCCTGACGCCGTCGTTGAGTTCCCCGTTTGGGGCACGGTTGACGATAAGATATGAATGGTCGACCCCGATATCGACCTCTTTTACAAGTTCGGCTATCCTGCTGACAGCCTGTATGCCTCTTCTGGAGCAGTCTGAGACCAGCACGATGGCGTTGACGGACGGAAGGACTCCCCTGCTGATGTGCTCCATTCCGGCTTCGTTATCAACGATCATATACTTGTAAGCCCCCTGAAGTTTCTTCAGTTCGGCGCTAAGAAGATCGTTTACAAAGCAGTAGCAGCCCTTTCCCTGAGTGCGTCCCATTACGAGCATGTCAAAGTCATCATCTTCGATCAGAGCTGAATGGAATTTGGCATCCATGAACTCTTTCTTGCTCATGCTCGCCGGAATGGGACTGACTTCAGCATTATCTGCCGATGCGATGATCTCTCTGATCTCACCCAGTGTATGCTCTATCTCGACGCCGAGGACTTCATTCAGGTTGGAATTGGCATCGGCGTCCACAGCCAGCACGGGTGTTTTCCCGTTCTTGCAAAGCCAGTCGATCAGCATTCCGCAGATAGTGGTCTTGCCTGTTCCTCCCTTTCCGGCTACTGCCAGAGTAAAAGTTGACATAAACTGCCTCCGTAAATAATTAATCTAACCTGCATTCGGCGGATCAGCCCGGTGAAAAAGTGAACCGCTGTTTAAGGCCTGCAACATCTGCGTCGATAATGACCGTCCCATCCGAGAGGTCTTCTCTTCCCAGAGTTACTTCCTTTCCTTTGAGCATGTCGCGGACATATTCTTCGGGGTCCTCAGTCTCCAGATCGCTTACGAACACATCCCTCATCTGATTCCCGGAACACTTGTTGTATATCTCGCGGATCATTTCGTATTTGGCCTTCCTGCGCTCCTCGAGGTCTATCAGTATCTCGTTGCGCACAAGGTCAAGAGAACGGATGTTCCCCTTCAATGAAAACTCATTTCCCATTACATCGGTGAAGACGAATGCTCCGTCTCTGAAGGATACATTGCTGATGTACTCACCGAGTTTCTCGCGCTTTTCATTTTTGATCCCGTACAGTGTTGACAGACACATATGTCATTCCTCCTCCCCGTTCAGGGCACGGAGCGCCTTGTCCATCAGTTCATTTCCGTCACGGAATGCATCGACAGCTTTATCCAGGTATTCCGCGGCCGTCTCCTTTCCGGACGCCTCCAGCCTATGACATATCTCGTGCAGTTCCTCTGCATGAGATCTGTTATGGTCAAGCATATAGCCCAAGATCCTCACAGCCTGCTCCGTGCTTTCAAACGCTGTGATATCCTCATGTGTATGTCCGTGATCGTGATGATGTTCATGCATATGCTCATGCATATGCTCATGTTCGTGCTCGTGCATTGTATTCTCCTTTTCAAAACACATTTGTTCTCCGGTTATTGCTTCCGGCGGTTGAATTCCAGTTAAATCTCTTTCAAGTTTTCCCGCTACCTGGTACATCTGATCGTCATCTATGACAGCAGTTACGGTCAGATACCTTCCGAACACTTCTGCAAGTTTTTCTGCAGGCATCAATCCGTTGGAGACGTGTTCTGCTCCGGTGTGAACTGAGTTTATCGCATTTCTGCTGAGTCCATGGGCTACGGTCAGAATACCGCCGGGCTTCAGTGAAGATGCTAGCCGGTAGATAAGTAGAGACGGATCCGGGAAATGCGGGAGAGCATTATATACGACTATGCAGTCGAATTTCTTCCCGTAATCTATTTCCGCCGCGTCACCGCAGATCACGGTGACATTATCCTGCGGATATTTATCCCTGGCTATCTGCGTCATTTCAGGAGTAATGTCTATCGCGGTGACCGAGGAAACACCTCTTTTAAGATAATCCGGTATCAGTATGCCTGTTCCGCAGGCGACATCCAGGACTGCTTTTTCCTGGCTTACGCCGGCATTATCAAGGATGACATCGACTATTTTGCTGTTCTTCTTGCTGCGTTCATCCCAATTTGGAGCCAGTCGTGCAAAAAAAGCTATGACATCGTTTTTCCTCATAAAAAAACGGCAAGGATACCCACCCGCCATTCCGGCGGTGAGATGTATTGCGGCATCTTCTGAGTGCCGGCAATCATCCTGCCTTCCTCCTTGTTTTCCGTTTACAGTATCATCCACAAAGAGGGAGTCTCAGCTTCATGCATGACGCTCCCGCGCCTTCCCGCTCCTGCTTCATCTCTGGAAGCAGATATCCGGGAGCAGCTTTCAGGCTGTGCGATTCTCGCATAACCCCGCAATGCTTCAAACGGCAAGGAACAACGATCATAAATCACCGTTTCGGTACAGATCATAAATCGCCGTTTAAGCATTATATATATTATTTTATATTCTTTAACTTAAAGAAACAATATTAAGTGAAAAAATGTAGTTTGACATGCATATTTCTCTGAATTACAATGGACAGTGAGATAATATGCTGGCAGAGGCTATCGCAAGTACCACGACTACATCATATGTATGTCGGCGACAGTCTTTTTCCAAATAAGAAAGCTGTCTAATTACGGGAGGTTAGATAATGGATTTTGAAAAATTGGCTCAGGCCATGGGCGACCTCGATGAAGACGCCGTCGTAGAGATGCTCGAACAGGTAATGGAAGACGGCGGTTCCGAAGCTGGTGAAGCCATGGAAGCATGCCAGAAGGGCATGGAGCTCGTCGGTTCCCTGTTCGAGGAAGGCGAGTATTTCGTCGGAGACCTTATTTACGCAGGAGAGCTTATGACTCAGGCTGTTGAGATCCTGACACCTGCTCTTGTCGGATCGGAGAGTTCCGGTCCCAAGACAAAGATGATACTCTGCACTGTTAAGGATGACCTTCATGACATCGGCAAGAACATAGTGAGGTCCATGCTTGAAGCTGCTGGTTTCGACGTTGTCGATCTCGGTATAGATGTGGCTCCTGAGAAGGTAGTCGAAGTCGCCAAAGAGCAGAACATCAAGATCGTCGCTCTTTCAGGCGTTCTCACTCTTGCCCTTGACTCCATGAAGGATACCATCGACGCGATCAGAGCCGCCGGTCTTGACTGCAAAGTGATCATAGGAGGAGCTCCGGTCAGCGAAGAAGCTGCTGCTGCCATGGGCGCTGATGAGTGGGCACATTCCCCCCAGAAGACGATCAACGTCTGCAAGGCGTGGGCTGCAGAACTGGCCTAAGAATGTAAACAAGGCGCGTCAGGTCATCATCCTGCGCGTCTTTTTATATCTATATTGGTTTTAAAGGAGTGTAAACTGTAATGATTATTATCGGTGAAAAGATCAACGGAGCGATCCCTTCCATTAAGAAAGCTATCGCAGAGAGAAACGAGACTCTGATAAAAAAGCGTGCGGTCGCCCAGGCAGAAGCCGGAGCGAACTTCATTGACTGTGCTCCCAGCACCGCGACAGACATCGAGTATGAAACGATGGTCTGGCTCATTGACGTGATCCAGAGCGTCACTGACGTTCCGCTTTGCATAGACTCTCCCAACGCTCAGCTTCTGGCAAGGATCCTGAACGAAGGACATGTCAACAAGCCCGGCATGGTAAACTCCGTCAACGAGGAAGGCACCAAGTGTGAGACGATCTTCCCGATCATCGCCGGTACTCCGTGGGAAGTCATAGGACTGACATGCGACAAGGACGGAATCCCTTCAGATCCTGTAAAGAAGGTAGAGATCGCGAAACGCATCATCGACAAAGCCGTAAAGCACGGTGTAGCCCTCAACCAGCTTCACATAGACCCGTGCGTCATGGCGCTTGCAACGAAAGCGGACGCCATGGATGACTTTGTCTATTGCATCCATAAGATCCACGAGTTCGCTCCTGAAGTCAAGGTCACCGGCGCTATCTCAAACATAAGTTTCGAGATGCCGGCCAGGAAATTCGTCAACAACGGATGCCTCGCATATGCTCTTGAGGCAGGTCTTGACAGCGGTATACTTGACCCCTGCAATGAAGATATGCTGGGAACGATATATGCATGTGAAGCCCTCCAGCTCAAGGACAAAGGCGGCAGGAAATACAACAGAGCTTTCCGCAAGGGACTCTTTGGACAGAAGAAATAAAACTGAGAGAAAATGCCTTTAATCCATATCCTCCCTGCAGATATTGACCACAGTGTCAGCAGCGGGGCAAATCTGATGGAAGCTCTCCGCTCGGCAGGTATCTTTCTGGATGCTCCCTGCGGAGGAAACGGAAGGTGCGGTAAGTGTATCGTGACCGTCAACGGTGTCGAGACACTTGCCTGCCAGACAACAGTAGAACAGGACATGCAGGTCCGGATCCCGGAAGGGAAGGACCTGCATGTAATGCATGAGGGGATCGTTACGGATATGCATATGGATCCCCTGTGTTCCGGTCCCCTTCTTGCAATCGACATCGGGACCACTTCGGTGGTGTGCTTCCTGCTGGACGGAAACAGCGGAAGAGAACTGGCCACCGCCAGTTCCCTGAATCCTCAGACTGCGTTCGGTGCAGACGTGATCTCCCGTATCCGTGAGGCGCTTGACGGAAAACTAGATCAGGAACGTGACGTCATACGGATGGAACTGACACGGCAGATCAGTGATGTATGCCGGGCAGCGTCTGTCGCTCCGGAAGACATCGGTCTGGTTTCGGTAGTAGGAAACCCTGCGATGCAGCAGCTCTTTCTGGGGATCTCTCCCGAGAATCTGGCCGGAGTGCCATTTGACCCGGTGCTCACTGAGGCCAGTACCATCCCATGCAGGGACATACTTCCCATATGCAGGAATGCTCTTCTGCTGATCGTCCCTGACATATCCGGATATGTAGGCGCAGATACCATGGGCTGCGTGCTCTCCACCAGGCTCTATGATGCAGAGGATCTCACTCTGATGGTCGATATAGGGACCAACGGGGAAATGGTACTGGGCAACCGGGACCGCATGATAGCATGCTCTACCGCTGCAGGGCCCGCGCTGGAAGGAGCCAATATCCTATTTGGCATGCGCGGAACTGACGGAGCTATCGATCACGTAAGGGTTTCGGACAACGGTTTTAGATGCAGCGTTATCGGCGGAGGAAAGGCGACAGGCATATGCGGCTCAGGTCTTATAGATGCTGTGGCGGCAAGTCTGGATGCCGGTCTCCTGAACAAACGGGGACGCATCAGCACCACAGAGGAGATCGACGGGCAGCGATTCATTCCGCTGAAGGATGGAGTATACCTTACACAGGACGACATACGTCAGGTGCAGCTGGCAAAAGGTGCCATCTGCGCAGGTGTTCAGTTGATGGCCGGTCAGCTCGGAAAACAGGTGCAGGATATTAAGCGTGTATTGCTGGCCGGAGCTTTCGGCAGTTTCATGGATCCTGACAGCGCATGCAGGATAGGTCTTCTTCCTGAAGAACTGAAAGGCCGGATAACAGCTGTTGGAAACGCTGCAGGCAGCGGAGCAAAGCTACTTGCCTGCGATAAAGTCGAAATACAGCGCACACAGGAACTGAGATCGAAGATCGAGTTTCTGGAGCTGGCAAGTCTGAAGGAATTCTCGGGCACCTTTGCCAGAGCCATGAACTTTCGTGAATCATGAAACCGGGATCCATCAGCAGGACCAAATCCCTCTTTCGTCGATCGCCAACAGTCCGCATTCCAGCCGTCTTTACACGGCTGGGCAAAGAATATATATTATTCATGATCCAAAACCATAAGAGAGGTATGAGTTATGAAATTTGATCAGAAAGAAATAGACAACGCGACATATGTTGAAGGTAGAGGCGGCAGAAAGGTGCTTCAGCTGGCCACTCCCATCACCCCAAGAGAGAATCTGAAGCTGGCGTTCAAGAAGGAAGAACTGTGGATGCCCGATTCCGCGGACAAATCATGGTTCTGCCCCGACATAATCCCGGATAACCCCGCCAGAGCTTTCGTAATTCAGGGCAAGCCGTATGACGGTCCTGTCGGCGGCAATGACATGTTCGGAGTATACTGGGAATATGTTCCGTCCGCTCACGGTTCCATCGTGCGCCCCGGAAATCCGACGCTAACCGATGTGACCAAGTGGAGAGAAGTTATCAAATTCCCCGATGTCGACAGCTGGGACTGGGAAGGCTGCGCAGCCGCCAACCTGGACTGGCTGGATTCTCAGACAAGGTATCAGAACATCTGCATCCTCACAGGCTGGTTCGAGAGACTCATCTCCTTCATGGATTTCGGTCCTGCCGCATATGCTCTTATGAACCGCAAGACAAAGCAGGATGTAAAAGATCTTATGGACGCGATCTCTGATCTCTGGATAGACGTCGTCGACCATTGCCACAAATACTTCGGACACCACTTCGATGGCTTCCTCTTCCACGATGACTGGGGCGCACAGGACGGTCCCTTCTTCCATGAAAGAGTCGTCAGAGAGATGCTGGTGCCTTATATGCGCAGAGTAACCGACCACATCCATGAACTGGGCTATACCTGCGACCTTCACTCCTGCGGAAACATCGACAGACTTGTTCCCTGCATCATTGAGGCAGGATGGGACGGCTGGGACGGAATGGCAATAAATGATTACCACACTCTCTTCGCAGAGTACGGCGATAAACTCATGATGTCTGTTCCTGCAAGCGATGTTCCTGCGGATGCTGATCCCGCTGCACTGAAGGAGTGGGCAGACAAGTTCGCTGCCGAGTACGCTGTCAAGGATAAGCCGGTCTATCTCTCCCACTATGACAGACCCGGTGTGGAATTCGAGATGGAGCTTTATAAACAGTCCAGGATCAAATACTCCGAAGCGGTATGATGACCGGCAGAACATGATCGTCTTCTTTATCTATTAACGAACCTCCGCAGTGCTGAACTCCGGATCCCGGAAGTGCCGGCACTGCGGATTCATTTTTATTTGATCACACTTTTTAGAGGGACACACTGAAAACGTCCTGAAAACAACGAGGATTACTCAAGTGACAATAAAAGAAACATTCGAGTTCATCGATACTTATACCTGTCCATATAAGCACTACGACCTTTCCAGAGTATTCGCTCTTCTGGAACTACTGGACAATCCCCATAAGAAGCTGAAGTTCGTTCATGTGACCGGAACAAACGGTAAAGGCAGCACCTGTGCCATGGTCGCGAGCATTCTGCGCAAAGCAGGCTACAGAACTGCCCTTTTCACTTCGCCTCACATTCTCAGATACAATGAGCGCATGCAGATCAACGGTGAGCAGATATCCGATGATGATCTCATCAGAGTCACAGAGATTGTAAAAAACGCGATCGACAGAACTGAGGAAAAAGTCAACTGGTTTGAGATGGTCATGTGTACCGCTCTTTACTGGTTCGCAGAAAAGAAAGCAGAGATCGTGCTGTTTGAAGTCGGCGTCGGAGGCATGCTGGACGGAACGAACGTCATAGATGTCCCTGAATGCGCCGTCATAACGAACATCGGCCTTGATCACATCGGACAGCTTGGCGATACGGTTGAAAAGATCGCCGCAGTCAAGGCAGGTATTATCAAAAAAGGCGGAGATGCTGTTATCTACAGGGGCTCTCCGTCAGTGGAAAAGGTGATAGAAGACCGCTGTGAGGAAGTCGGGGCAAAGCTGCACAAGGCTGATTTCGGCAGCATAAGGTTCATATCACAGGATATATTCGGACAGACTTTCGATGCTTGCGGATATGAAGATCTCCACATTCCTCTCACAGGGGAACATCAGAGAAAAAACACCTGCGTTGCACTGGAAGTCATCAAAGTCCTAAGAAAAAAAGGCTGGAACATTACGGATGAGAATGTCAGGGAAGGTCTGGAGTCTACCGTCTGGCCTGTTCGTATGGAAGTCGTGTCAAGAGATCCTCTGTTCATCATTGACGGCGGGCACAATCCTCAGTGCGCTCACGCTATTGTCGACGCGCTTACCGAGCTGATTCCTTCCGGCACCCGTATCGTTTTCCTTACCGGCATAATGGCTGATAAGAATTACGAAGAATTCATGAGGATCATCTCTTCTGCCTCAAAAGAGTTCGTAACAGTTGCAGCTGATTATCACCGTGCGCTTTCACCCGAGGATCTTGCAGCTTTTATTGACAGCCTCGGTCTTCATGCCACGATGCGCCCGACCGTGGAAGAAGGAGTGAAGACTGCCATAGAACTGGCCGACGGCGGCGTAGTCTGCTGTGTAGGTTCCCTTTATCTCGCCGG
>CACYBC010000173.1 GCA_902772615.1 uncultured Ruminococcus sp. | reverse complement strand
GATTGTTTTGGATATTTGTGCCAAGAGAGAGAAAACTCGTTACAAACGCTTTAAAGTGTTGAAATCCCGTGCTGTCCCGTATTATATTTTACGTTAAGATTCGGGAATCATATCGGCGAAAATCTATAATATACAGTAGAATTTGCCTATTATTCAGCGCGAGATTAATATTATACCGTTTCGTTTATAAAATCCACTTTTTTCTTGCGCGGTACTAAGTTGATCATTTTATGGATATAAATCATTTTTAGGAGGAATAGATGGTCAAGTACATTATCAAGCGTATACTGATCGGTGCTCTGACGCTGTTCATCCTCGCTACGATCACGTTCTTCGGCGTGCATTACATGCCCGGTAACCCGTTCGAGCAGGATAACAAGCGTATGACGCAGGCCCAGTACGATTCACTGAACGAGAAGTTCGGACTGGACAAGCCGCTCGGTACGCAGTATGTCATGTTCCTTAGTAACGCGGTAAAGGGCGATTTCGGTGAGTCGATCTTCAAGAAGAACCGCCAGGTCAATGAGATCATCGCCACGGAATTCGTACCCACAGCTAAGCTCGGCGCGGTCTCTTTCGTAGTTGCGATCACTTTAGGTCTCACGCTGGGCATCATAGGAGCGCTGACCAAGAAGAAGTGGCTCAACAGCGTCATTACGATGATAGCCAGTATCGGTGTATCGATACCGTCATTCCTTTTCGCGATGATAATGATGGTGCTGTTCGGCGTCACCTGGAAGCTTCTTCCGGTCAGCGGACTCGACACACCGGTCCACTACATCCTTCCCGCGAGCGCACTTGCTCTGAACAACCTTTCCATGGTAACGCGTCTTACCAGACAGTCGCTGCGCGATGAGATGCACAAGGATTACATCACGCTCGGCAGATCGAAAGGACTGAGCGACAGGAGAGTCACGATCAAGCACGGACTCAAGAACGCTCTGCTTCCTGTCATCACTCATGCGGGCCCGATGTTCGCGAACGCGATCACAGGCTCACTCGTAATTGAAAATCTGTTCACCATTCACGGAATAGGCAAGGAGTTCTCAAGTTCCATCACGAACCGCGACTATCCTCTGGTCATGGGACTGACGATCTTCTTCGGAGCTCTGGTAATTGTGATGAACCTGGTCTCGGATATAACCTCAGCGATCGTTGACCCGAGAATCAAGCTTGGAAAGTAGGTCTAGGAATGAGTGAAGAATTGACAAAAGATTTAGTCCTTGAGGACGATATGTTCGAGCCTCTTCCCGAAGACGAGAAGAACTCAGAATTCATAGCGATGGAATCCAAGACCTTCCTGCAGGACGCCTGGAGGAAGTTCAAGGCCAATAAGGCTGCAATGATCGGCCTGTCATTCATGGTGATCATGCTGATCGGTTCCATCATAATCCCGATGGTCTCGCCCTATGAGTATGATGCTCAGGACCTTTCCATCAAGAACCTCAAACCCTGCTGGGAGCACCCGCTCGGAACGGACAAACTGGGAAGAGACATTCTGGTCCGCATCATGTACGGCGGACGCGTATCCCTCTCGATAGGCGTGGCCACGGCTGCCATCAACCTGTTCATAGGCATCATATACGGCGGTATCTCCGGATATGTCGGCGGCAAAACGGACATGATCATGATGAGGATCATCGATATAATCTATTCCGTTCCCAGCCTTCTGTATGTAGTCATCATCCTCATGATCTTCGGCAACAGCCTCGGGTCCATGATGTTCGCCATCTGCCTCACTTCGTGGATCGGAATGGCGCGTCAGGTAAGAGCCCAGGTCCTCTCCCTCAAGGAGATGGAATTCGCTCTCGCAGCCAGGGTCATCGGCGCCAGCGACATGAGGATCCTGCTCAGACACCTCGTAGCAAACGCGATCGGGCCCATCATCGTCACACTGACCATGATGATCCCCTCCGCTATCTTCACAGAGGCATTCCTGAGCATGCTGGGCATCGGCCTTGATCCGACGATCCCTTCATGGGGCAAACTTGCCAACGATGTCCGCTCGCTTGCCTTCACATATCCGATCCAGGTCGTATGGCCCACAATGGTCATCTGCCTCACGGTCCTCTCACTGAACTTCATCGGCGATGGACTTGCTGATGCGTTTGATATCAATAAGAGATAGGAGAGAGTCATGGCATTACTGGAAGTTAAGAATCTTAAAACAGATTTCATCACTGATCAGGGCATAGTGCAGGCTGTCCGCGACGTCTCTTTTCAGGTAAATGACGGCGAAGTGCTCGGAATAGTCGGCGAGTCCGGATCCGGAAAATCCCAGACGATGTATACCATCATAGGTCTTCTTGCCGAGAACGGCGTCGTCGGGGACGGCGCAGATATCAAATTCGACGGCAAGGACATAACTCCTTCGCATTTCGCCAATAAAAAAGAATATACGGAAGCGATGCGCAAGATAAGAGGAAACGACATGGCCATGATCTTTCAGGATCCTATGACGTTCCTGAATCCGATCATGACGATCGAGAACCAGCTTATCGAGCCCATCCTCGAACATACGGACATGACCAAGGCGCAGGCAGTCGAGAGAGCACTTGAGCTCATGAGACTGGTCGGTATTCCTTCTCCCGAGAGCAGACTGAAACAGTATCCCTTCGAGTTCTCGGGCGGTATGAGACAGAGGATCATAATCGCCATCGCTCTGGCGAACAACCCCAAACTGATCATTGCAGACGAGCCCACCACCGCTCTTGACGTCACCATTCAGGCACAGGTGCTGGAACTAATCGACAATATCAGGAACGACACGAATTCCGCCATCATCATGATCACTCATGACCTTGGCGTCGTTGCAAAACTCTGCGACAGGATCGCCATCATGTACGGCGGCAAGATCGTTGAGATAGGAACGGACAGAGAGATATTCTATGAGCCCAAGCACCCGTATACGATGGGACTGCTCAACTGTATCTCAAACCCCGATGACGAGTCCAAGAGTCCCCTTACCCCGATACCGGGATCTCCTCCGGACCTGCTCGATCCTCCCAAGGGATGTCCCTTCGTAGACCGCTGCGATAAGGCCATGAAGGTCTGCAAGTACCATATGCCCGGCGAAACAGTATTCAGCGAAACACACAGCTGCAGCTGCTGGCTCCAGGATGAAAGGGTGAAGAACAATGAGTGAACAGCCGATCCTTAAAGTAAACAATGTAAAGACTCATTTTGACGTCACAAAGGGCATCTTCTCACCCAAGCAGATCGTAAAAGCCGTCGACGGTGTCAGCTTCGAGATCAAGCACAACGAGACTTTCGGTCTGGTCGGCGAGAGCGGATGCGGAAAGAGCACCCTCGGAAGGACCATCGTTAAGCTCTACGATCCTGTTGAAGGCAATATTGAGTTTGAGGGCAAGGACATCTCCAACATCAAGGGAGACGAGCTGAAGGCCTTCAGGAAGAACGTTCAGATGATCTTCCAGGATCCTTACGCCTCTCTGAACCCGAGGATGACCGTCGGCGAGATCATCAAAGAGCCCATGATCATCCACAAGATCTACGATACCGATGAGGAGAGGGAAGCACGCGCAGTCGAACTCCTCAAGATAGTCGGCCTCAAGCCGGACCATATCCGCAGATATCCGCAGGAATTCTCCGGCGGACAGAGACAGAGGATAGGCGTTGCAAGGGCACTTGCCGTCAATCCGAAATTCATTGTCTGTGATGAACCTATCTCCGCTCTGGATGTCTCCATTCAGGCACAGGTAGTCAATCTTCTGAAGAACATTCAGGAAGAGATGGGATTATCATATTTGTTCATTGCTCACGATCTGAGCATGGTCAAGTACATTTCCGATGAGATCGGAGTAATGTATCTCGGGCATATCGTGGAGCTGGGACCGTCCAACGACGTATACTACAGACCGCTCCATCCTTATACCCAGGCACTTTTGTCAGCGATCCCCGTACCTGATCCTGATACAGCGAAAAGCAAGAGCAGGATCGTCCTGGAGGGCGAGATCCCAAGTCCGATCAATCCCCCCAAGGGCTGTCCGTTCTGTACCAGGTGTTCCAAGGCTACGGAACGCTGCCGCAACCAGGTTCCCGAACCCGTAAAGGTCGGGGAACGCACAGTATGGTGTTTCTTATACGAAAAATAAGAGGAGGAAACAACATTAATGAAAAAGAATCTCAAGAGATTCCTCGTGGCACTTCTGGCAGTGCTGATGGTCTTCTCCCTCGCTGCATGCGGCGGAAAGACCGAACCCACACCTCCGGATGACGGCGGTGATGGCGGGGACGATGCACCCAAGTTCAAGGATACCTTCACCTTCGCGATCGGCGGTGAGCCCAGCTCCATGGACCCGGCAAACGCCGGTGACTCCGTAACCGGTCTGGTCACTTCTCAGATCCAGTACGGCCTCTTCCATATCGGTGAAGACGGCAGCATGGTCCCTGACTCAGTGCTCCCCGACTGGGAAGTATCCGATGACGGACTCGTCTACACATTCAAGCTCAGGGAGAACTACTGGAGCGACGGTAAGAAGGTCACAGCAGAAGACTTCGAATACGGCGCAAAGCACACTCTCTCCTGCGCACCCTCCGATGCAGGCTACAAGACAGATATCATGTGCGCCTGGATCAAGAACGCAATGAAGTATGCTGACGGCGGCGTGAGCGCCAACGATATGGACGATGTCGGTATCGAAGCTCTCGACGAAAACACCATTCAGTACACACTGGAAGTTCCGTGCCCCTATTTCATCAGCATGCTCGCAAACTCCATCTACAACCCCGTCAGATCTGACTTTGCCGTGGATGGAGACGTCACATGGGCAAACAGCGCTGATGTTCCCACAAACGGACCATACCACCTCACCTACATCGACAAGGCCGACAGGTTCGAGATGGAAAAGAACCAGTACTTCTGGGATGCAGAAAATGTCGTCACAGAGCACCTGGTCGGAATCGTTGTTGAGGACATGGACGCTCAGCTGATCCAGTTCCAGAGAGGCGAGATCGACTTCGCGGAAGCAGTCGACGCAACAGTCTGCAGCGATCTCTATGCCGGCACAGACACCTTCAGGACCTCCGGAGCTATCAACTACTACACCGGCATCAACTGCTACGGCGCAAATGAAGCCCTCCACGACAGGAGAGTCCGCCGCGCTCTGCAGCTTGGCGTCGACAGAGCAAAGATCTGCGAAGCCATGGGAGCAGGAGATGCTTATTATCCTCTGTACTCATTTATCCCGGACGGAATGCCCGGACTTAACGGCGACTGGAATGATGAGGCCGGCAACCTTGTATATCTCGACTACGACGAAGCCAAGCAGCTCCTCGCAGAAGCAGGATATGACAAGCCCGATGCAGACGGTTACGTTCTGACGCTGGAATACAGCTACAACGCATCCACGATGCACACCACGGTTGCTGATGTTCTCACTTCCGAATACAAGAAGATCGGCGTCAAGATCGTTCAGAAGACCGCTGAGCTTCGTACATTCTTCTCCGACAGGAGCAACGGACAGTACGAGATCTGCCGTAACGCATTCTCCGCTGACTATATGGATCCTGCCTGCTTCATCGAACTGTTCAACAACGAGTTTTCAACAGTGAAGACTGCCGGCGACGATCATGTCAACGAAGAGATCGCAAGGTCCAAGACCATCATGGATCAGACCGAGAGGTTCACTCTCCTTCATGAGATCGAGAAATACTATGTTGAAGAGATGTGCTTCACCAACCCGCTGTTCGGATACGGTTCCGGATACCTGGTTGGCGACGGTGTCACCGGCTTCACGACCTCTCCTCAGGCCAACTTCGTGTTCTGGTACGTAAAGGTCCCGGCATAAGCTGAAGGAGATCAATAGGTATAAACGTCTACTGTAGTGGCGTTTCCCGCGCGGCAGTCAACCCTGCCGCGCGGCCTGTATATAGAGTTTTCAAAGATTAAGGAGGACATGTTTTTCTTTACCGGTCCTGATCCCGTGATCAGCAGGAAAAGCAGGCTGTCCTTTTTCTTTGAATGAGATAAGCAAAAAACATCATATAAAAACCGAAAGGATCAAAAATGAAAAGAGAGTACATCGAAAAGACAGCACAGGTCCTGGTCAAGGTCGGCATCAACATCCAGCCCGGACAGACACTCGTCCTTCAGGCGGATCCCGAGCATCTTGAACTGGCCAGAGAGGTCACAAAAGTCGCCTTTGAGAACGGCGCCAAGGATGTCGTCGTCATCTTCAACGACAGCGAGATCGACCACCTGAGGGCAAAATATGCCTCCGCGGAGACGCTCAGGAACGTCCCGGACTACAAAAAGGAGCAGATCGACTACTATCTCAGAGACGGCAACGGCGTACAGATGGGCCTCATGGGATCCCATCCCGACCTCATGAGCGATGTGGAGCAGGAGAATTCCGTAGCCCTCGCGCTCGCCAGCAATGACGTGAGGAACGTCATCAGGCAGTACATCTATAAGGGAACGCTCCAGTGGACCGGAACTGCGATCGCCAACAAGGACTGGGCGAAGAAGGTCTATCCCGAACTGGATGAGGACGCAGCTCTTGAGAAGCTGGAGGATGACATCGCTGTCATGATGCGCGTCGACCAGGACGATCCCGTGCAGGCATGGAGAGATCACTGTGACAAGCTGGCTCTGTGGTCCAATAAGCTCAATGACTACAACTTCAAGAGCGTGCACATCACTACCGGCCTCGGAACGGACATCAGTATGGATCTCGTCAAGGATCACACATGGACATCCGCCGGCACGATGGGCGAGGAGAGAGTCAGGGCTCCCTATGTCGCCAACATGCCCACAGAGGAAGTGTTCTCCGTGCCCAACCGCTTCACGACCAACGGCATAGCCTACGCCTCCAGACCTCTCACCATCTCCGGGAAGATGGTCAGGGACTTCTGGATCAGGTTCGAGAACGGCCTTGCGGTGGACTGCGGCGCCAGCGAAGGTGCAGACGTGCTCCGCAAGCAGCTCTTCACAGATGAGAACACCAGACGGCTGGGAGAGGTCGCCCTTGTTTCCAAGCAGAGCGCCATCACCAAGCTCAACCGCGTGTACTTCAACGGACTCATCGATGAGAACGCGGCCAGCCACCTGGCATTCGGCTCCAGCTTCCCCTCAAACATCAAGGGCAGCGCCGGCATGACCCAGGAAGAGCTCATGGCCATCGGTGTCAACTATGCCGTCAGCCATAACGACTTCATGATCGGCACCCTCGACATGCATGTCGTCGGCACCACCTATGACGGGGAAGAAGTCGTCATCATGGACGAAGGAGATTTCGTTTTCTAAAGATCTGCAGAGACATTCATCGATCCGGTGACGGGCCGGTCATGGTCATTCACCTTCACAGGATAAAAAAGGAGAAAACATGCAGGACAGCAGGATTTTCAAGGAGTACGTGAGCCCAAAGAGGCTTCTCAATGTCGTCAAGGAAGTATCCAACTTCCACCGCATCCAGGCTTCTCCCATGTTCAGGGAAGCCGCGGAACACGTAGTCAAGATCTGCAAGAGATACGGTCTTGACGTCAGGCTGCTGGATTTCGAATCCACACCCGATACATGGTACATGCAGTGCAGGATGTTCCAGGAATGGAACATCAGGGCAGCCACCCTCGATCTGGTAGAGCCCGCGATGAGGCTCGCCGATTTCTCTGCGGATCACATCCATGTGGTCCAGAAGAGCTATCCCATCGACAGAAGGAACGATCCGGTGGATCTGGTCATGCTGGACAAGGGTCCGGAAGAGAAGAACTATGAAGGACTTGATCTGGAAGGTAAATGGGTATTCAGCAGATATCAGCTCAATACCGTCACCTGGATCTACAAGCGCGGAGCTCTCGGGCTCGTGACCGACTTCGTAATGGAGACGGCCAACCGCAAGCGCTCCGACCTCTATCATTCCATGACCTATACATCATACTGGCATGAGCATCTTCCCGGCGATCCCGAGAAGCGCGGATTCGTGCTCTCGCCGGCGCAGGGCGATGCGCTCGCCAAGCTCTGCAAAGAGAAGATGGAGAAGGACGGAGGCTATCTGCAGGTAAAGCCTTTCATCGACTCAGAGCTTTATGACGGACACATCCAGGACGTGGAAGTGACCATAGAAGGCAAGGATGACAAGGTGGTCTATCTCGCGGCGCACCTCTGTCACCCGAGAACATCTGCAAACGACAACGCCTCCGGCGTCAGCGCTACCATCGAGGCGATGAACGTCATCAACACCCTTATCAGGGAAGGCAAGATCGAGCAGCCTCAGCACACTATCAAGCTCGTCCTCATGCCTGAGATGATGGGAACGTATCCCTATCTCGCGACTCACCCTGATTTTGACAAGGCGCTCGGCGCAATGAACCTGGATATGGTGGGCGGCAGACAGACCAGATTCTACGGACCCATCACCCTTACCAAGAACCCGTGGTCCACACCGAACCTCATCAACGAGCTCGCCACATACAGCATGGGCGAGGCAGGCAAGGAGGCTTTCAGCCTCGGAAATGACCCGGTCGCCCTCACCAACCACAGAGTCGATTCCTTCAGCGGCGGCAGCGACCACATTATCTATGCCGACCCGAGCATCAACATCCCGTGCTGCATGCTGGGACAGTGGCCGGACCTCAACTATCACACCGCCACAGATACGCTGGACGTCATCGATCCCGAAGTGCTCAAGTTCTCCTGCCTGACGGCGGTCAACTTCGCATACAATCTCGCGAATCTCAAGGCAGAGGATCTCCCTTACCTCTTCGAGGAACTGGAGAAGAACATCGTCGATGAGAAGACCAAGCTCACTGCAGACTTCCTCAACGGGAAGATCGACAGGGATATCTTCGGATCCAGGATGTTCAAGTTCAAAAAGTATTATCTGGACAGCCTTAAGACAGCCGGCAGGATCGCGGAAGGCGCAGACACTTCAAAGGAAGAAAAGATCGTCAGCGACATGTTCGACAGCTGGATCGGCACATACGGCCTCAGCGACAGCTTTGAGAAGTACAGCGACCTCGATACCGTCTACAAGCGTAACTTCGTCGGACCCATCCAGGGCCTCAACGACTACAGGGCAGTGGGTAAAGGGGAAGTACTTGACGAGTTCGACAAGAAGATGGAAGGCACGAGCAGATTCGCGATGTACGACGTCGAGTCCAATGTCGTCTATTACATAGACGGAAAGAGGACCTTAGGAGAGGTCGTGCGCGAAGTGTCCCTCGATTCCGGCACCGACAGGAAGGATCTGGTGCTTCTCTTCGTGGACACGCTCAAAAAACTCGATCTTATCTCAGAGGTCTGAAAGTAATTAAAGAATAAAAAGAAGATCCCGGATCCTTGATGAAGGATCCGGGATCTTTTATTTCGATCATAGTGGAGATGTCACTTGATGAGGTGATATCCGGTCTGTCTTCCTGCGAGGAAATCTATGTTTCCGTCCGCAAGAGCTATATCCGTCTCATATCCCCACATAGCTGTGATGTTCCATTCGGGAATCTCTACCGTGCAGTTGAGCTCCAGAGAATAGCATGTGTGGTCCGATACGGTATAGTCGCCTCTCACCGGTACGCCGTTCTGCGCATCCACCAGTCCGATCGTGGGGCCGGCTGCATGGCCGTGGAATCCTATCGGGTGCGAATAGAGGCTGGGCTTGAGCCCTTCTGCGATGGCCTGCTGCCTGGAGGCTGCGAGAATCTCGTTTCCGGTGCGTTCGGCTTTGAAGTTTCCCAGGACTATGTCCTGGAACCTGTTGACCTGACCGAGAGCCTTCTTGAGGTAATCTGGCGCGTCGGTCTCTCCGGGCTTAAGGACATATGCCATCTCCTGGGTATCGGTGCACAGATCGAGGTATCTGAAGCCCACGTCGCATCTCAGGCAGTCGCCGGGCATGATGACGGCTTCGCCCCTGACGAAACCGACGTCTTTTCTTATGATGGTGCACTCGTAGTCGAACCAGGGCTCGAGTCCCATGTCGATGATGGACTGCATCATCCAGTATTTGACGTCGTCGTTGGTGGTGACACCGGGGGTTATGACCTTGGAGGAGAAAGCTTCCGCGATCATGGTGTGCTGTATCTGCATAATGCCGTTGTAGGCTGCAAGTTCGCTGTCGGATCTGGTCTCCAGCCATTTTACGGCAGCGTACTGCGCGGAGACTATCCTTTCGCGGTATTTCTCATCAAGGGCGCCGATTATCTTGTTTGCCAGTGAATGGCTCAGTCCGTCGCCGAAAGCGAAGTCATCGGAGAAGTTGAGCCCGATGGTCTTCGGGTCATACTGGTTCACGACCCTGTTGAGGCATTCCCACTGTGTCTCGGGGGGATAGGGATAATCCTCCGGTATGGACCAGTTGGAGCCCTTCTGGTTGATCCACTCGAGGTCATAGTATCCGTCTATGCCTATGTGCGGGCGGGTGAGGGCCAGCCTTTTAAGTTCGCCGTCCTTGAGCACGAATACCAGACACATGGTCCTTCTTCCGGTGAAGAAATGCTTGGGAAGAAGCGTCCTGTAGAGAGGATCTTCGTTGTATTCGTTGAAGGCGATGACCCACATGTCCAGCCCGGCATCCTTAAGGACCATGGGCATTATGGTCTCCAGTCTCTCCTTGAGCCATCTGTTGTGGATCTTCTCCTGCTCGCGGTAGGGAACGATCTTCTTTTTGAGATCGCTGAGGGTCGGTACGTCCTGTATAAGGAAGCTTTGATCTGATATGCGCATCTTTTGTTTCCTTTCAGTCTGCGAGCGTGCCCATGGGATCCCAGGGATTGAGCTCATGAGGCTTTTTGTCCAGGCACTTCACTATCTCCTCAGGCAGGTATTTTTTGTTCACCACTGCCTGGAACACATATGTGTCGAACCACTCGGCGGAGGCGAGGAAGTAGCCCTTGTTGCCGGTCTCGCCGCCCCAGCTGTTCTCGATCTTCCACTTGGAAGGCTTGCCGTCCTCGCCGAAGGTGACGCCGGTTATGCACATCGCGTGGTTCATAGCGCTCTCGCAGTAATAGAGCGAATCCTCCTTTGTCATGGAGATGTCCAGGTCGAAGAGGGAGCCGAGATCATAGCCGTTCATGTCCCAGACACCGGTCTTCCTGTCGCCCCAGCGTCCGCAGTCGGAGCCGAACCAGACGATCTGTCCGTCCTTAAGCTG
>CACYBC010000172.1 GCA_902772615.1 uncultured Ruminococcus sp. | reverse complement strand
GGCTACAGGGACAGCAAGAACTTCTGGTATACGAAACACCGCCGCGCCATTCCGGAGCTTCTTCCCATGCGCAAGCAGACGCTCAACTCTGTCAGATACGCCGCGGACAGGATAGACGACAAGGTCAAGTTCACTGACGACGCGCTGGAGCTCATCCAGAACGTGCCCAGAGTGTTCCTGCCCACTGTCCTCAGAGGATGCGTTGCCTGGGCCAGGGAGAACAACTGCGAACTGATCACCGCGACTGAGATGAAGATAATCAACGACAAGAGATCCAAGGAAAAGAACAAATAAGGAGGTCCGCAAATGGGTTTTTCCGTTCCGATGGCGCTGTTTGACCTGGTACCGGTGGCTCTCTACCTGGTATCGGCCGTCATCTTCCAGCGCGATTTCTACAGCCGCATGAACAAGGGCTGCTACGCCGTTTTCTGCGCCGGGACAGTCATGGTCATCGTAGGCGGCCTTTTCAAGGCCTCATATAAACTGCTGTATGCGTTCGGGATCTGCGACTTCCCGATGCTCAGCGACTGCTTCATGCCTTTCCAGGCCACGGGCTTCACTCTCACAGCCATCGCTGTGATCGGGTATGTGCTGGGCAAAGGGAAGGAGAAGAAGCAGGGGACCGAGACGGTCATGGCGACCGCGGCTCCCGTGCTCATCTCCGCAAAGACGCCGAAACTTATCACCAGCAAGATGCTTTTCGTTGTATTCATGGTGCTGGGACTCGTTGCCGCTCATATCGGATACATGATCATAGCCTTGAGGAACAAAAGGAAGACATCAGCCGTGCTGTTCCTGATCTCGATGATAATGGAGCTCGGCATGGGATATCTGTCCACAAGGGATTTCACCAAGGCATCCATGAACTGGATCGGTGAGATAGTGAACTTCTCCGGAATGCTGTTCCTTCTTATGGGAACTCTGGACCTGCACAGGAACGTATTCAGTGACTGACTGATATGAAACAAAAAACGGGATGTCGACGGCATCCCGTTTTTTTGTGTCTTATTCTTCGGTACTCAGAGCGAGAAGTCAGCGGAGACCTTCTCCAGCAGATCCCTGATGGACAGATGCTGCGGGCAGACCGATTCGCAGGCTCCGCACTTGATGCACTCCGTGGGATAGAGCTTCTCGTCGCCCTTGGCGGAATCAAGCTGCCTTCTGGCCTGCTTCATGTTTCCGTACAGGGTGAGGAAGTTGTCCGCCGCGAATGAGCCGCTTATGGAGATGCCCATGGGGCAGACCTTGGCGCAGTAGTCGCACGCGGTGCACTGGATCAGCGGGATCTCCGCAAAGGCTTTCTGGGCTTTTGCGACCACTTCCTTCTGCTCCTCGGTGAAACCGCCGAAGTCCTTCATGGTGGCGAGGTTGTCCTTCATCTGCTCGACGCTGCTCATTCCGGAGAGGACCGTGATCAGCCCGTCCAGGGATGCGGCGAACCTGATAGCCCAGGAGGCGCAGGATGATTCCGGCTCAGCCTCAAGGAAGATGTCCCTGATCTTCTCGGGCGGATTCGCAAGCAGTCCGCCCTTGACAGGTTCCATTATGACGACGGACTTTCCGTGTTTCCTGGCCATCTCATAGCAGGCACGGGATTCCACGGTGGGCTCTTCCCAGTCCTTGTAGTTGATCTGAAGCTGTACGAATTCGACTTCCGGGTGCTCGTTCAGCACTTCGTCCAGGAAATCGGGGGTGGAATGGAAGGAGAAACCGATATGCTTTATCAGCCCTTCCTCTTTTTTCTCCTTTATAAAGTCCCACATGCCGAATTCATCGAAGAATTTCTTGCGTTCCGGCGCGATGTTGTGCAGCAGATAGAAGTCAAAGTAACCCGCGCCGGTCCTGTTCAGGGAGGCCTCGAACTGCGCTATCGCGTCCTCCCTGGTCTTGCAGTCGATCCAGGCGGCGTTCTTTGTGGCCAGCTGGAAGCTCTCTCTTGGATAGCGGTCCACAAGGGCGGCCTTGCAGGCTTCCTCGCTTCCGCCGTACGCCCAGGCGGTATCGAAGTAGGTGAATCCCGCTCCCATGAACAGGTCGACCATCTCCTTGGTCTGCTCGATGTCGATGGTTCCGTCCTCGAGCCTTGGCAGGCGCATGAGTCCGAAACCGAGGTTTCTGATGTTCTCTCCGAGATGTGCCATTGATGTGATTCCTTTCCGTATTCATTCATATTAAGAACTATATTTATAATAGCACACGCTGTAAGAGGTGCTGCATAGGACCTTGCTGCGGGACAGAGAAGGAATTCCGGATCCGGCCGCAGAGCGGCATCTTTTTTAGAAGAATGCCGTTTTGAGCAAATTGTTGACGATTATGTATTGACAATACTGTACATGTATTCTATAAAGTGTCTGTAAAAACACTGTATCTCTGAAGCGGGATGCAGTATTGATCCGGGCAGCGTCCGGATCGCACCGCTTTTTGCGGATCTCTAATAAAATCGGAGAAGAATTGGAAAATGGTGATTGAAAAGGTTATAGCGATCCTCTGTGAGCAGTTTGAGGTCGATGAGAACGAGATCACGGAAGAGACATCTCTGGTCGACGATCTCGGCGCGGACTCAATGGACAGTCTGGATATCACCATGGCTCTGGAAGAAGAGTTCGACATAGAGATACCGGACGAGGATGCGGAGGAACTCAAGACTGTCGGAGATATAGTGAACTATATAGAAAGCAACATCTGAGATGCGTCTTATCAGGTAAGCAAACGGCAGAAGACTGTGTTCTTCTGCTTTTCTTTTTGTCTGAAACATGTCTGCGTTGTTTTTCGGTCTGCTTTTTGCTATTCTAATCTCTCAGAAACATACAGGAGGATGACCAATGAAGAAGCCAAGGATACTTGTGGTAGGAAGCGTCAACATGGACTACACTTTCGCCGGAAACAGATTTCCCGCGGAAGGCGAGACTGTCATGGGCGAGTCATTCTCCACCGCTGCAGGAGGCAAAGGAGCCAATCAGGCCTGCCAGGCGGCGAGAGCCGGAGCCCGGGTCGATTTCGTAGGCCGCATAGGGGCGGATCTCAACGGCACCGAACTCATGAAGAGCCTCGGCGGCATGGGAATAGATACATCCATGGTCATCACTGACGAAGACGAGACAACGGGATGCGCGCTTATAGAGCTCGAAAGAAGGCCGGGAGGCACCAGGAACCGCATAATGGTAGTCCCGGGAGCGCAGATTCGCTTCAGGGCTGAGGAACTGGAGCCCCTTAAGAACAG
>CACYBC010000171.1 GCA_902772615.1 uncultured Ruminococcus sp. | reverse complement strand
GCGAGAAGCGCTACATCCTCGCTCCCTCAGGCCTCAAGGTCGGGGACACCGTCATCAGCGGTGAGAGAGTGGACGTCCTCCCCGGAAACGCGATGTACATCGCCAACATCCCGGTAGGTACCATCATCCACAACATCGAGCTGAACCCGGGCAGAGGCGGCCAGCTGGTCCGCAGCGCCGGAAACATGGGACAGCTGATGTCCAAAGAGGGCGGCAGAGCCCTCGTACGTCTTCCCAGCGGCGAGCTCCGCTACGTCTCCCTCAACTGCATGGCGACGATCGGACAGGTCAGCAACGAAGACAGCGCAAACGTGAAGATCGGCAAAGCCGGACGCATGCGTCATATGGGCAGACGCCCGCAGGTCCGCGGAGTGGTCATGAACCCTGTTGACCATCCTCACGGAGGCGGAGAAGGAAAGAGCCCGATCGGTCACCCCGGTCCGCTCACTCCCTGGGGCAAGCCCACTCTTGGTTATAAGACCAGGAAGAAGAACCACCGCACTGATAAGATGATTCTCAGACGTGCTAACAACAAATAAGGAGGAGACAAGATGAGCAGAAGTGTTAAAAAAGGTCCTTTTGTAGAAGAACGTCTCCTGAAGCGCGTTCGGGAGATGAATGAAACAGGTGAGAAGAGGATCCTCAAGACCTGGAGCAGAGCCTCCACGATCTTCCCGGATTTCGTCGGACACACCATCGCAGTCCATGACGGACGCAAGCATGTTCCGGTATATGTCACAGAAGATATGGTCGGACACAAACTCGGTGAGTTTGCTCCCACCCGCCTCTTCCGCGGCCACGCCGGCGCAAAGAGTTCCAAATAAGGAGAGGAAGAAATGGAAGCTAAGGCATATCTTAACAATATCCGCATAGCGCCCCGCAAGGTCCAGATCGTCCTCGATCTTATCAGAGGCAAGGACCTCAAGAGAGCTCAGGCAATACTCAAGTACACGACAAAGGCTGCCGCTGAGCCCCTTCTCAAGCTGGTCAACAGCGCAGCTGCAAACGCAGAGAACAACTTCGGAATGAATACAGACAGTCTTTACGTCTCCGAGTGCTTCGTCTGCCAGGGACCGACCCTCAAGAGGATCAGACCCAGAGCGCAGGGCAGAGCCTACAGGATCAACAAGAAGACATCTCACGTAACAGTCGTTCTCAGCGAACGCGAGGCATAAGGAGGAAAACATGGGACATAAAGTTAATCCGCACGGCCTTCGCGTCGGTGTTATCAAGAAGTGGGATTCCAACTGGTTCGCCAGAAAGGGCCAGATGGGAGATCTCATCGTAGAAGACTACAAAATCCGCAGGTATCTCAAGAACAAGCTCTTCGCAGCCGGACTCAGCAACACTGAGATCGAGCGCGACGCCAAGGGTGACGTCAGGGTAAGGCTCCACGTAGCAAAGCCCGGCATGGTCATCGGACGCGGCGGTGAGGAGATCGGAAACCTTGAGAAGGAGCTCACAAAGCTCACAGGCGGAAAGACCGTCAAGGTCGCCATCGACCCCATCAAGAATGCTGATGCCAATGCTCAGCTGGTCGCAGAGAATGTCGCCGGACAGATCGAGCGCAGAAGCTCCTTCCGCCGCGCCATGAAGCAGGCCATCCAGCGCGCCATGCGCCTGGGAGCCAAGGGCATCAAGGTCACCATCGGAGGCCGTCTCAACGGCGCCGATATCGCGAGAAGCGAAAGTTATCATGAAGGGACCATCCCGCTCCACACCCTCAGCGCTGACATCGATTACGGATTCGCGGAAGCCAAGACGGCCTACGGCCGCATCGGCGTAAAGGTATGGATCTACAAGGGCGAGGTTCTCTCCAAGGTTAAAAGGACAGAAGGAGGTAACCGCTAATGTTGATGCCTAAGCGCGTTAAGTACCGCCGCGTCCAGCGCGGACGCACCAAGGGCAAGGCCATGCGCGGCAACAAGGTCACATACGGCGATTACGGCCTTGTGGCTCTCGAGCCCGGCTGGATCAAGTCCAACCAGATCGAGGCAGCCCGTGT
>CACYBC010000170.1 GCA_902772615.1 uncultured Ruminococcus sp. | reverse complement strand
TCCATGATGTCGAATGCGTTCAGCTGATAGTCTCCGCCCTTCTCGTAGAGCGTGACCCTGCACGCGATCATGACCTTCATGCCGTCCTTTGGGCGGAACCTCAGTCTCTCGGCGTATGAGCGGAACATCACCGCCCTTACTGAAGCGCTGCCGTCCACCACCTTGAAATAAATATGTCCGGACTGAAGGTGAACGTGTACGTCGGAAAGCTCCCCCTCAACCCAGACCTGAGACAGTATTTCATCATTTTCCAGGAGCGCTTTTACATATCTGTTAAGTGCCGAGACGGTGATCGACTCTCTGTTAGCCATTTTCGTTTCTGCCGTCCTCGGGCAGTGATTTCTCGAAACTGCTCAGCGCTCCGTTTATGAAGACGTAATCGCCGCTGTCGCCGAATCTCTTTGCAAGCTGGACCGCCTCGCTTATCACGACGGCGACCGGTATGTCTTTCATATAGAGAAGCTGAGCGGCGCTGAGCCTCAGTATAGCCAGCGACGTCTTGGGTATCCTGTCGAGCGTCCATCCCTGAAGATGCTGGGAGATCCTGTCATCTATCTCCTCTATGTTGTCCTTGGTAGTCTGCACCAGAGCGCGGCAGAAATCATCCACTTCCAGCACGCCGTCTTCATCCATCTGCAGATCGGATTCCGGGATGGTATCCTCGTTCGCATAAAGCGAGAACAGAAGCATAAAAGCATTCGTTCTTGATTCTTTCCTAGTCATCAAACCCTCGAATAATACATTATTTCCGCCGCATAACGGGATGCGTGTTTTTTCTTTAAAACAGGCCGTCAGCCGAAGCGCTGCCCGTTCTGAAGATCAGAAAATATGCAGTTTCTGAACATTTTATACATTCTAACATATTTGTCTGATCTGATTAATCATATTTTTTGTTAACAAAGGTTCAGCCGAGCCGTTCCACGAACTCGTCCTCGGTCAGCACCTCGACTCCCAGCTGTCTGGCCTTGTCCAGCTTGCTGCCGGCATTCTCTCCCGCCACCACGAAGCTGGTCTTCTTCGACACGGAGGAGGACGCGTGTCCGCCGTTGTCCTCGATCAGCTGCTCTATCTCCGCTCTTGTGAATCTCGTCAGCGTCCCTGTGACGACCACCGTCATTCCATCCAGGGAACTTCCCGTTCTGGTACTGGTGTACGCGAGGTTCATGCCAGCGTCACGAAGCCTTCTGATGAGATCCTCCGTTCCCCTGCTGCGGAAGAACTCGTATACGTTGACAGCTATCCTTTCTCCGATGCCGGGGATGAGAGCTATCTCTTCCGCCGAAGCTGACGCGATGCCGTCCATATCCCCGAATCTCTCACAGATCAGCGTCGCGGCCTTGTTTCCGCAGTTTCTGATCCCGAATGCGGTCAGGAGCCTGTCGAGGTTGTTGGACTTGCTCTGCTCTATGGCGCTGAGAAGGTTATCGCACGACTTCTCCTTGAAGTTGTCAAGCCTGAGCACATCATCCCTGTCAAGATAATACAGGTCCGCCGCGCTCTTAATCAGTCCGGCGTCCACGAGCTGACCTACTATGGAAGGCCCTAGCCCGTTTATGTCCATGGCGTCCTTCGATGCGAAATATATGATGTTCCTTACCGTCTGTCCGGGGCATTCCGGATTTATGCACCTGACGGCAGCCTCTTCGGCGGATCTGACGACCTTCTCTCCACAGGACGGACACCTGTCGGGAAGGGAGAACGCCATGCTTCCGGGAATGTGATCATAGGCCTTTATGACCTCAGGGATTATCTCTCCGGCCTTGCGCACTTCTATGGTGTCTCCGATGCGGATATCAAGGGAATCCATGTAATCCTGATTGTGCAGGCTCGCTCTGGAGACCGTCGTCCCTCCCAACTGCACAGGCTCAAAGACCGCAGTCGGCGTGAGCACTCCGGTCCTGCCGACTGTCACCTCGACATCGAGCAGCCTGGTCGCCTTTATCTCCGCAGGATACTTGTATGCTATCGCCCAGCGGGGCACTTTCACCGTGGATCCGAGCTGCCTGCGCTGTGAAAAACTGTCAAGCTTCACGACGGCTCCGTCGGTATCGTACTCAAGTTCAGAGCGTATCCTGCCTATCCGCTCTATCTCATCCAGCACTTCCTGTTCAGTCGTGCACCTCACATAGGAAGGTATCACGTTGAATCCTATGCTCTTAAGCCAGTCAAGGCTCTCGATGTGCCCGCTCAGCTCCTCTGACGTGCTCTGGACATTGAAGATGAATATGTCCAGATTCCTTTTCCTTGTCACTTCGGCATCCTTCTGCCTTAGCGAGCCGGCAGCGGCGTTTCTCGGATTCTTGAACGGAGTAACGCCCTCCGCCTCCTGACTGGCCACCAGGTCCGCGAAGCTTTTCCTCGGCATGAATACCTCTCCGCGGACTTCCAGCCTTCCGATGCCGGAAGGTATGGTCCTGGGTATCGTGGATATCGTCGCCAGGTTCTCGGTAACATCCTCGCCGACCGTTCCGTCGCCCCTCGTGGAGCCTCGCACGAAAACACCGTTCTCATACTCCAGTGACACGGACAGGCCGTCTATCTTGGGTTCCACCGAGAACACGGGGCTGTCGACGCTGTCCTTCATCTTCCCGATGAAGGATATGACTTCCTCGTGTGAGAAGACATCGGACAGGCTCTCCATGCGCACTTCATGCCTGACGCTGGAGAACTTTGAACTTGCCCTTCCTCCTATGTGCGACGTGACCGATTCCGGTGATGCGAGATCGGGATACTGCGCCTCCAGTTCCTCAAGTTCCCTGTTCAGCGCGTCGTACTCCTCATCCTCTATCACAGGGCTGTCCAGCTCATAGTAGAGCCTGGCGTTCTCCGCGAGAAACGCCCTGAGGTATTCGATTCTTTCTGCTGCCTGTTTTCTGTCCATTTTACATAAATGAGCAGGATACATACCGTCCGTCACGATCTATACCCTGCTCCCCTTTCAGCAATAAACATTATTTATCAAAGCGATATCATCTTCATCATCTCAAACTTGCTCAGATCGAGCTTCTTCTCCATGGAGAGCGCCTCTTCCATATCAAGGTCCGTAACTTCGCCGTGCATGGATACGACGACTCTGCTGGACTTGCCCTTCTCCAGAAGTTCGACGGCCCTGGCTCCCATCTCGGTCGCCATTATCCTGTCGCGCGCGGTGGGGATACCTCCCCTCTGCACATGTCCGAGAACCGTGACTCTGGTCTCGATGCCGGTCCTTGCCTGTATGAAATCAGCCACATCCGATGAACTTCCGCATCCCTCGGCCATGACTATGATGAAATGGCTCTTTCCCGCTCTCTGAGTATAGAGGATCCTGTCGACCACGTCCCTGTCCAGATCGTAATCCATCTCGGGGACGAGCGTCACCAGGGCGCCGCATGCGATGCCTATCGCCTGGGCCAGGAACCCGACCTTGTGTCCCATGACCTCCACCACAGAGCATCTCGTGTGGGACTGGATGGTATCGCGAAGCTTGTCTATCATCTCCACAGCGGTGTTGAGCGCCGTGTCGTACCCTATGGTGTAATCGCTGCAGGCAAGATCGTTGTCTATGGTGCCCGGAACCCCGATGCAGGCTATCCCGGATCTGCTGAGATCCCTTGCCCCGCGGAACGTGCCGTCGCCGCCTATGCAGATCAGTCCGTCTATCCCGTTTCTGACACAGTTGTCAGCTGCCAGCCGCACTCCCTCCTCAGAGTTGAACCTGTGGCTGCGCGCCGTATACAGCACGGTGCCTCCCCTGTGCAGTATCTCCGAGACGCTCCTGATGTTCATTTCGAACAGATCGTTCTCAAGCAGGCCCGCATATCCTCTTCTTATGCCCAGCACGCGCATCCCCTTGTAGATCGCCGTTCTGGCCGCTGCCCTGACGGCTGCGTTCATGCCGGGAGCATCGCCTCCGCTGGTGAGTATGCCTATCGTTTTTATCTCAGCTGACATCCTAAAACCTCCGCCAATGTCATTTGTAAACTACGTTCTCTTCCCCGAGCACTCTGCAGAGCCTGTTCCTCAGCCCTTCGCTGTCATCCGCGTACATTGACTGAGGCACTATGACCTGCTGCTTTGTGTCGCTGTAATAGTAATGGACCGGTATCTGCCCGGAAAACAGTCTCAGGAGCGCTGAGATCCTGTCGATCCTTGCGTCATCCCTGCTGCTGAATCTAAGGTATACGGTCTTCTTTTTCTCCTTTTCCTCCGAAGAAGGATGTGCCGCAGGCGCGGGCTCGGGTCTTCCGGTCCCGGCGTATTCTTCGACGCCGCGGGCTTCGGACAGAAGGAACTTGGGTTCCTCTTCCTCCCTCATGGAGATCCTTCCGGTGAGGACCAGGATATTGTTCTCCCTGATCACCGACGCATACTGCGTGAGCACCTTCGGGAAGACCAGCATCTCCATCGTGGCGCTCATGTCTTCGATGTTGACGAAGGCCATCGTCTCGTTGTTTCTGGTGACCTTTGTCCTTACGGACTCTATCTCGCACAGCATGGTGACGGTCTTCCCGTCCAGCTCCTCGCCTCTTGACAGTACGGATGCGACGTTCGGCAGTCCGTTGCGTTCCACGAAATCCGAATATGCCCTGAGCGGGTGGCTCGAGAAGTAGAGTCCCGTGGATTCCTTCTCTCCCTTGAGGATCTCTTCCTGGGAGTATTCCCCCATATCCTCCACCATCTCATCCGTGTATCTGTCAGCGGCTCCTGTCTCCTCCAGATCCAGGAAACTGATCTGCCCTTCGACGCTGTCCCTTTTCTCCTTCTCCACGGCCTTCGAGACTATCTCGATCGCAAGCATCATGCTCTTTCTGGATTTACCGAGGCAGTCCATGGCTCCGGAACGGATCAGGTTCTCGACCGCGCGTCTGTTGAGTTCGTTGGATTCCAGACGGTTATAAAAGCCCACGAAGGATGTGAACGGTCCGTTTGCACGTTCCCTTACCATCGATTCTATCAGGCTTCTTCCGACGTTTTTTACTGCCAGGAGGCCAAACCGGATCTTTCCGTCCTCGACCGTGAAACCGGCACGGCTCCTGTTGATGTCCGGAGGCAGCAGCTCTATGCCCAGCGAGTGACATTCGGCGATGTACTCGATGACCTTGTCGGTCCTGTCGATGATGCTGGTCATCAGAGCAGCCATGAACTCCACGGGGTAATGGCATTTCAGATATGCAGTCTGGTATGCAACGTCAGCATACACCGCTGCATGGGATTTGTTGAACGCGTATGATGCGAAGGAAGCCATATCATCGTACAGGCCCTGGGCAACTTCCTCGCTTATTCCGTTCTCGCGGCAGCCCGCGACGAACTCCCTGCCGCTCTTCTCCATCTCGGATTTCTTTTTCTTCGCCATGGCGCGGCGCACGATGTCCGCCTTTCCGAGGCTGAATCCGGCAAGTTCGCGGCAGATCTGCATGACCTGCTCCTGATATATTATGACTCCGTTGGTGACATCCAGTATATCCCTCAGTTTTTCCGTGCTGTATCTGATGCTGTCCGGATGCTTCCTGTTCTCCAGATATGTCGGGATCGAATCCATCGGACCCGGGCGGTACAGCGAGATGACGGCAATGATGTCCTCAAGGTTCCGGGGTCTCATGTTGATGAGAAGCTGTCTCATCCCTCCGGATTCAAGCTGGAACACGCCCGATGTGTTCCCCTGAGACAGCATCTCGTACACTTCGCTGTCGTCAAAGGGGACCTCGCTCATCCTGAAGGACGGGTCTGTCTTCTGTATCTCATCCTCGCAGTCAGCAATGACCGTCAGAGTGCGCAGGCCCAGGAAGTCCATCTTGAGCAGGCCGAGCTCCTCGAGGGTGGTCATCGTGAACTGCGTTACGAAGTTGTCGTCGTTCTTGGCGAGAGGCACATAGTCGCTGACTTCATCACGCGTGATGACGACGCCCGCGGCATGTGTCGACGCATGTCTGGGCATCCCCTCGATCTTCATGGAGAGATCCAGCAGCCTCTTGACCTGCGGGTCGGAATCGTAGAGCTGTCTGAGCTCGGGCTTTCGTTCGAAAGCCCTGTCTATGGTGATCCCGAGCTCCTGCGGTATGAGCTTTGCTACGGTATCCACCTGTCCGTAAGGCATGCCGAGGACTCTTCCGACATCGCGGACGGCAAGTCTTGCAGCCATCGTTCCGAACGTGACGATCTGCGCCACATGGGTGGGACCGTATTTTTCGGTGACGTACTCTATGACCTTGGAGCGCTTCTCATAGCAGAAGTCTATGTCAAAGTCAGGCATGCTGACCCTCTCGGGGTTCAGGAACCTCTCGAAGATCAGATTGTATTTGATCGGGTCAAGGTCAGTTATCCCCATGCAGTACGCAGCGATGCTTCCGGCTCCGGATCCGCGCCCCGGACCGACGGGGATATCGTTCTGTCTGGCATAGTTTATGAAATCCCAGACTATGAGGTAATAGTCGACGTAACCCATCTGGGTCACGACCGATTTTTCATATTCCATCCTGTCTATGATCGACTGATCGGGATGGTCACCGTATCTCCTTCTGAGGCCTTCATCGCAGAGCCTGTTGAAGAAATCAAGGTTGTCGCTTCCGTCAGGCGTTGCAAAATACGGGAGTTTCGTGACGCCGAACTCAAAATCGAAATCGCACATGTCGGCGATCTTCTTAGTATTCGTAAGCGCCTCGGGCACGGCTCCGAAAAGGTCGAACATCTCCTCCGTGGACTTCACGTAGAAGTTGTCGGTCTTGAATTCCATCACATCATCGTCGTCGATGGTGTGGTTCGTCTGGATGCAGATAAGGATATGCTGCATCTCGCTGTCGGATCTGTCTATGTAATGGCAGTCATTCGTCGCGACGAGCGGTATGTCCAGTTCCCTGGCAAGACGGATGAGATCCGGCAGGATCCTCATCTGCTCCTCGATGCCGTGATTCTGCAGTTCTATGTAATAGTTGTCCCTTCCGAACAGATCCCTGTAATATCTGGCTGTTTCCTCTGCGCGCTGGAAATCGCCGTTGAGCAGGGCCTGAGGAATCTCTCCGGCGAGACATGCCGAAAGGCATATAAGCCCTTCGTGGTACTGTTCCAGCAGTTCCCTGTCCACACGGGGCTTGTTGTAGAAGCCCTCCCTGTTGGCTATGCTGATCATCTTGATCAGGTTCCTGTATCCCGTCTCGTTCTTGCACAGCAGGACCAGGTGATACGGAGTGCTGTCTATTTTGTACACCATGTCCCTTCTGGAACGCGGGGCAACGTAGACCTCACTGCCTATTATCGGCTTGATGCCGTTGTTCTTGGCCTCTTTATAAAAATCGACGCAGCCGTACATCACGCCGTGGTCGGTGATGGCCACAGCGGTCTGACCGTTATCCCTGATCTTCTTCATCAGCCGGTCTATCCGGCACGCTCCGTCCAGAAGGCTGAACTCGGTGTGCAGATGCAGATGTACGAAGTCGTCTCTTTCAATCATCATGTTCATTCAGATATTCGTTTGCAGTCTCTCTGATCTTTCTAAGTCTGTGGCTCATTCCGGACTTGGTTATCCCGTCCTCGGTCCTGTCCGCGAGTTCTCCAAGCGAGAGATCCGGATTTGCGATCCTCAGATCCGCCGCTCTGAGCAGGTCGTTGCTGAGGACTTTCCTTCCGCCGTGCCTGAAGAACCTTTCAAACAGTTCTATGTCCTTGTATGCCGCCGAGACCGCCTTGGACATGTTGGCGTTCTCGCAGTTCACCCTTCTGGTGACCTGGTTGCGGACATCTCTCACTATCTTTTCTTCCATAAGTTTCATGGAGCATACAGGCGCCCCGATGAAGGTCAGTATATCCTCTATCTGGCTGGAGTCCTTTACATACACCAGGCTGTCGTATCCGCGCACCGACTGCTTGACATCGAATCCCTGAGCCTTGAGCAGTTCCGCGAGATCTGCGGCGATCCTCTGGCGGTGCGTCGAAAACTCCAGGTGGTAGCCCTTGTGAGGCTCGCTGACGACACCTGCGGCCAGGAATGCTCCGGAGATAAAGGATCGTGCGCAGTTCTGGCACGCGAAATGATCTGTGCTGATCTTCATCTGCACCCGGCCGTCCGAAAGAAAGAAATCCGACAGGATCTTCTCGCAGACATTCTCATCGGTACAGCGGAACGTGTTGATCTTCTTTCCCTTCGTTATGACATCATCCCCCAGCTGGACGCCGATCCTGTCAAAGAGCGAGACCAGATATTCCAGTATCTCCAGATTCTCGCTGTTCAGAAGCAGCTCCGACGAGCTTATCCTGGGAAAGAAACTAAGGAACCCGTAGATATGGGAATACAGGCAGCAGTTGTCGAACTGCGCCGATTCCATGATCTCGCTTTTGCAGTCAGAACAGAAACTCATCAGCTGACCTTTCCTATGTCCCTGTGTATCACTCTGCTCCTGTATCCCAGTGAGCTTATATAACTGTTGAGGTCCTCGGCAACAGCCACCGAGCGGTGACGCCCTCCGGTGCAGCCGACGCCGACCACAAGAGAGGTCTTACCCTCCTCCCGATAAAGAGGCAGAAGAGTGTCCAGAAGCGACTTCACCTTTGCCATGACCTCCTCTGTGGACGCGGAATCGAACACATAGTTCCTGACATCTGCGTCAAGCCCGGTCCTGTGTCTGAGTTCGTCCACATAGAACGGGTTCGGCAGGCATCTCACGTCCAGCATGAGATCCGCCTCCTCCGGCACGCCGTACTTGTACCCGAAGGATATGAATCTGATGCTCATCAGGCGGTCCGGTTCCTCCGCGAACATGGATATGAGCTGCTCGCGCAGCTGCTTTACCGATATCCTGGTGGTGTCGATCCTGAAGTCGGCGACTTCCTGTATGCTGTTGAGCATGTACTTCTCTCTTCTGACGGCATCGATGATCGATCCGTCTCCCGCGCCTTCCAGAGGATGTCTCCTTCTGGTCTCGCGGTAGCGCCGCTCTATCTCTTCGTCTGCACAGTCAAGGAAAAGTATCCTGAACGAGATCCCTGCTTCCTTAAGTTCCTGCAGGCACTGCTCCAGTTCCGCCGATGTATCTCCGGTCCTGACGTCAGTTACCACCACTATGCGCGGAAATCTTCCCAGCTGCTGCGCCATACGCGCAAACACCGGGATCATGGACGGCGGAACATTGTCCACGCAGTAGAATCCCATATCCTCAAAGGCGCTGAGAGCCTGTGTCTTCCCGGCTCCGGCTCTTCCCGAAACGATCAGTAGTTCCATTTATTCTCCGTCAATCAAGAAATTCTATCTCACATTCAAGCTCGTATCCGGTCATCTCACTGACACGTTCCTTTATCCGGTCTATGAGCTCCAGGATATCCGAGGAGGTGGCTCCTCCCCTGTTTATCACGAAACCTGCATGCTTCTCGCTCACCTGAGCCCCTCCGACCGTCATTCCCTTCAGTCCGCACTCATCGATGAGTTTGGAAGCGTAGCTTCCCTGAGGTCTCTTGAACGTGCTGCCGCAGCTGGGATATTCCAGCGGCTGCTTCTCTATGCGCTTGTTCATGGTCTCCCGCATCGTGCCGCGGATGACCTCGCTGTCGCCGCAGCCGAGAGCGAACACCGCCGACAGGATCACCGTATCCCGGTTATCCTGGAACCAGCTGCTCCTGTAGGACATCTCAAGGTCTTCTGCGCGGGAAACCGTCACCTGTCCGTCGCTGTCCAGATATTCCACCTCTGCGAGGACGTCCTTCATCTCTCCGCCGTACGCCCCGGCATTCATGAATACAGCGCCTCCCACAGATCCCGGGATGCCGAACGCAAACTCCAGTCCGGTGAGTCCTTCGCTGCAGGCCTTTCTGCACACATCCGCAAGCGATGCTCCCGCGCCGGCGCGCACCCTGGTGCCGTCTGCTTCTATCTGCGAACACGCTTCCCTTGTGAGGACCACGATGCCGTCATATCCGTCGTCCATGGCCAGGACATTGCTCCCGTTGCCGAGTATAAAATGCTTCTCCTCCTGTTTCCTGAGCACATTGACAGTTTCTATCAGTGCCTGTCTGCTCTGAGGAACTGCAATGACGGCCCTTCCCCCGGTCCTGAAGCCTGTCAGCAGCGAGAGATCCCCGCTCTCATCCACGCGGAGATCCGTTATGCCGTTCAGAAGCTCTGCTGTCCTGCGTTTCAAATCCTGTCCTCCGTCACATGGTCAGGCCGAGGGAGCTCAGAAGCTCCTGTTCGGCATTGTAGCCCATCTGTCTGTCTCTGTGGTTCATGGCAGCGACCTCCAGGATCACTGCAAGGTTTCTGCCGGGCTTCACCGGAATGGTGATCATCGGGATCTTTATGCCGAGGATATCCATATGCTCATCCCCGACGCCGAAATTGGTGTATGTTTTATCGGAATCCCAGGGCTCCAGCTTGACTATCAGGTCGACCTTCTCGCTGTCCTTGACGGCTCCCATCCCGAACAGCTGCTTTACGTTCACTATGCCGATCCCCCTGAGTTCCATGAAGTACCTGGTGTTCTCGGGCGCAGATCCCACTATGCTTATATCCGAGACTCTTCTGAGTTCGACGGCATCATCAGCCACCAGACGGTGTCCCCTCTTGAGCATCTCCACCGCGGTCTCGCTCTTTCCGATCCCGCTGTCCCCGATGATGAGGACGCCCGTGCCGTACACCTCTATGAGTTCTCCGTGCCATGTCACTCTCTGTCCGAGTTCCACATTGAGGTGACCGATAGTCGCCGACATGAAGTCGGATGTCTTCATGCTCGTCCTGACAAGGGGCACGGCATATTCCTTGGCAAGTTTGAGCTCGTCGTCATATATCTCCAGGTCTCTGGCTATCGCCACGAGACACGGTCTTCTGGAAAAGATCCTCTTGAGAGACTCGTATCTCTCCTGCGGAGTCTCCTTGTCGAGATATGACTGCTCCATCAGTCCTATGATCTGTATCCTGTGCGGATCGAAGTGTTCGGTAAAGCCTGTGATGATAAGGCCGGGCCTGTTTATCTCCGCCGTATCCAGATACAGTTCGCTGAGCGGTGACGGCGCGTAGATCACTTCGAGCTTGAGTGCCTGAACGAAACTTTCTATCGAAATGGTGTAATTGGCCATAGTCATATTCCTCCGATACTATTATAATTTTAGTACCAGTTTTAATCAAACAAATCGTGCCTATGCAAAGGCAGTTCCCGGTACCTGCGGGGAGGTCGGAAATGGATTCTTCCTATGACGCTTCTGCGCGTCTTGACACGCCTCATCTCACTCTCAGAGCTCTGCGCTACAGCGATGCAGACGCCATCTTCCGCAACATCGCGAATGACCGCGATGTCCTGCGCTACTATATAATGAAATACACCGATGACCGCGCATCATTCTCGCTGGAAAGCACTGTTGATTTCTTTGCCAGGACCAGGAGATACGGTTTCGCGATAGTCGAGAAGGAAAGCGGAGAAGTCATAGGCATGATACACCAGTGCAGTTCGGCCGACGACATATTCCGCACGACTGAGGTCGGCTATGCCCTCGGCAGGAGATACTGGAACCGCGGCTATATGACAGAAGCGCTGACAGCCGTGATCGATTTTCTCTTTTCCAAAGGCATCCACAAGGTGGTCTGCACCCACATAGCGGAGAATGCCGCGTCAGGCAGGGTTATGCAGAAATGCGGCATGACCCCGGAGGAAGGTCTCAGAAAGGATGAGCTCTTCTACGGAGGCAGCTACCGCGACATAAAGGCCTACTATAAGATCAATCCGAACATCTGAAAGGTGAACGGCACATGA
>CACYBC010000169.1 GCA_902772615.1 uncultured Ruminococcus sp. | reverse complement strand
GCTGTACGGATTCGGCCACGAGCTGGTGGCGGGACTCATCGAAGTCTGCTCCGGCAAGAAGGTCAGCGAGTACCTGCAGGAGAACATATTCGATCCGCTGGGAATGAAAAGCACGGCCTACAGGCTCAGGGGAGACATGGCGAACCACCTGGTAGTTCCCTACACCCGCAACGCGGACGGCAGCCTCACCAGGGCGGAAGCCATGATGGAAGAGAACATCCAGCCCGACGCAGTGTATGAAGCCGGCGGCGCAGGCATCATCTCCACCGTTCCGGATTACTCCAAGTTCGTTTCAACGCTCGCCAACAGGGGCATCATGCCCAACGGTGAACAGCTTATCAGCCGCCAGACGCAGGATCTGATGAGAGACAACATGCTCACGGATACCCAGCTCGGCGAGTTCCGCAACTTCTACCTTGACGGCTACGGCTACGGCCTCGGCGTCAGGACACTCATGGGAAGGGCCATCGCCCACAGCAACGGAACGCCCGGCGCCTACGGATGGACCGGAGCGCTCGGCACATACACCGAGATCTCACCGGAAGAGAACTTCTCCATCACATACATGCACCAGGCTGTGCCGAACATGGAAGAATACCATCACCTCAGGGTGCGCGCGGTCGCTTACAGCATGATCAAATAAGATAACCCTGTGACCGCCTGCAAGGATCTCCCTGCAGGCGGTCTGTTTTTGAAAGGATAATGTGCTCATGAAAAAGGTACTGACTTTTGCCCTGACGCTCCTTCTTCTGATTTGCCTGTGTTCCTGCGGCGAGCAGAAGAAAAAGGAAGCTCTGCTGGACAAGCTTGAAGGGAAATGGGTCGGCTATGACGACGGATATCTGTACTACACGTTCTTCCGCAGAGGCGAAGAGGAAGGGAACATGTTCTACGGGGATCTCAAGCTGATGACGAAATACGGCGGCACCATGGAGGACCTTGAGAGCACAGATAAGAACACATGGAAGTTCAAGGTCGAGAACAGGGCTGCAGCCGTCGACGTCACCGACGTCGATAAAGGACTCATAAAACTCAGCAACCTCACGAAAGACGGCAAAGAGATCATATTCGAGAGGTATGTTTTCGACGACTTCGAGTTCGAACTCGCAAGAGCCATGAACATCGCCGGGCCTCTCAGATTCAACCTGACTTTTGACACCGACGGCGGAAACGAGATCCCCGACATGGAAGTCTGGGAGAACGACAGGCTCACTGACCTTCCGGTTCCCCAGAAGAAAGGCTATGAGTTCGCCTGCTGGAAAGACGCAAAGGGCGTCGATTACTCATCGCCGCAGGTAGTCACAGGTGACATAGCTCTCAGGGCAGAGTATAAGGACGGACGCACCATAACGCTTGATACAAGAGGCGGAGAGGAGCTCCCCGGCATCTATGTAAAGCACGGCGAACCTCTGCCGGAGCTTCCCAGACCCAAAAAGGCGAACAGCATCTTCAACCGCTGGACCGACGCAGACAAGAATACGGTGGAGGAGGGAACGGTGCTTCCACCAGAGACCGATACGATCTACGCATGGTATTTCGGTGCGGCCACCCTCAAGTTTGATTCGGACGGCGGAGGAGACTTCGCGGACATGGTCGTGAGGGAAGGCACCGAGATCACGGGTCTTCCGGTGCCGAACAAGAGGGGATATATCTTCATCTGCTGGAAGGATAAGAACGGAACTCCTATCCTGGAAGGATCCAAGCTTACTGAGGGAGTGGTCCAGCTCAAGGCCGAATACGAGAAGATGACATCCTTCGCGGTGAGTTTCGATTCGCGAGGAGGGACCGGGTGCACGCCGATAGTCGTGAATGACGGAGATCCGCTTCCCGCGCTCCCTGTGCCGTCAAAAGAGGGCTACAAGTTCATCTGCTGGAAAGACAAGAACGAGATGCCCATCTATGAAGGCGCGCTGCTGTTCTGTGAAAACATCACTCTGTACGCATACTACGAGGAGATACCGACATTCACCGTCAGCTTCAACTCCATGGGAGGAACGCTCTGTGATCCCATCACACTGCAGGAGGGACAGAAACTTCCGGCTCTGCCGAAACCGTCCTGGTCCGGACATGTGTTCCGGTGCTGGACTGACAAGAACGGAAAGGTCATCGGGGAAGGAGCACTTCTCACCTGTGAAGACGTCACCCTGTTTGCCGAATGGATCAAGACCTTCAGAGTCGCGTTCGATCCGCAGGGCGGCTCATCCTGCAGCGCCATCATCGTCAAGGAGGGAGATAAACTGCCTGCTCTGCCGTCACCGACCAGAGATGGTTACGTGTTCAGGTGCTGGGCAGATAAGAACGGCACGCCGATCTATGAAGGCGCGCTGCTTACCTGCCAGGATGTAACTCTGTATGCCCAGTGGATCAAGACATTCAAAGTGTCGTTCGACTCCCAGGGCGGCTCGTCCTGCAGCGCCATCACAGTCAAGGACGGCGATAAGCTTCCTGCTCTGCCGGTGCCCAAGAAGGAAGGGTACGATTTCGTCTGCTGGAAGGACAAGAACGGTGTGCCTATCGGGGAAGGTGCACTTCTCACGTGCGAGGACGTCACGCTTTACGCCGAGTGGAAGATAAAGACTTTTACGGTGTCGTTTGACTCAAAGGGAGGCTCTTCCTGCAGCGCGATCACCGTCAATTACGGAGCTCAGCTTCCGGCGCTTCCGGTGCCTGTCAAGGAATGTTATTCGTTCGTCTGCTGGAAGGACAAGAATGATGTCCCGATCGGCGAGGGAGCTCTTCTGACCTGCGAGAACATCACGCTTTACGCTGACTGGAAGAGGATCGCGTTCAAGGTCACTTTTGACTCCACGGGCGGATCTGCATGCAGCCCCATCATAGTCAAGGACGGGGATAATCTGCCGGCGCTTCCGGTTCCAAAGAAGGATGGATATAGATTCGTCTGCTGGAAGGATAAGAACGAGATGCCGATCTATGACGGCGCGCTGCTGACATGCGAGGACATAACGCTCTATGCCTACTGGGAGCCCCTTCCGTAGATCAACTGAAAAACACATAAAAAAGGTCTGCAGCGATGCAGACCTTTTTTGGTGTGTTCATTTATCAGAGGATCTCGTCCACCGTGAGGATCATCTTCATAAGGAGCTTGATGCCCTTGATGTAGTCTTCGACAACGATGAACTCATCGGGCTGATGTGCGCTGCCGTGTCCCTGGGGAAGCTCGGGCCTGTTGTCACCGCGGAGATTGACTCCTGTTGCGAATGCGCGGGGAAGAGCACCGGCATATGTGCCGCCCTTTCCGATGCCGATGACGCTCTCGGTGTCGCCGGTCTCGTCGACATAGACCTTCTTGATCGCCTGGATCACAGGACCGTTGACATCAAGCGCGTATCCGTTGGATGTCTCCTGAATGCTCACGCTGAAGTTCCACTCGGCTGCTTTCTTCGTGATGTTCTCGATGAGACGGTCGTTATTGTCGGTTACGGCTCTGCGGCAGTCGTTGAGCAGGGAGACGTGGCCGTTGTCGTAACGGAGCACGGTTCCGCTGGAGACAGTGGTGCCGCTGACCTCGTCGGTGCAGTCGATGCCGAGAAAGGATCCGTAGTAGTCGGCGTTGACGTTGTTCATGAACTCGATGATCTTCTTGTCTTCCGGCTTCAGACCGTCAAGCTTTACCAGACCGTCGGTGAGGACCCATACGGCGTTCACGCCTCTCTCGGGACCTGCCGCGTGTGTGGTGACTCCGTGCGCGACTACCTCGACGCAGTCATCTTTTTCGGTGACAGTGAACTTCTCTGGATCGAGAGAATTGTAGTCGATGACAGTGCCTTTCTTAAGGACGGCGACGGCCTTGTTGGGGATGATGTTGAAGGCGCTTCCGGCATCCATGCACAGGAAGTCGTCGGACAGCGCGTCATTGCTGGTGAGCGTATAGCGGACCCTGCCGAACTCTCCGCCGACGCCGGGGAAGCCTCCGTCCGGTACGAACGTGAACTTCGGGCACTCATAATGCTCGGTGAAGTACTTCATGTCTCCCATGCCTGTCTCTTCGCTGGTGCCCAGCATGAGATCGAGGTTGTGATTGAGCTCCGCTCCTGCATCCCTGAGGGCTTTCATGATGTAGAGACCGCCGATGGCTGCGGATTTGTTGTCTCCGACGCCTCTTCCGAACAGATATCCGTCCTTGAGAAGAGGAGTATACGGCTCGGTCACGGTCCAGTCGCTTCCGGCGGGAACGACGTCCAGGTGGGCGAGCATGCCGATGGTATCTTCCTTGCCAAGGTCATACTTGACCGATCCCACATAGTATTCGTAGTTGTGGGTCTTGAAGCCTTCCGCTTCACCTTTGGCGAGCATGTGATCCAGGACTTTCCTGCATCCGGGGCCGAAGGGCTTGACGTCGCTGTCATCAAGGGAGACGCTCTCGATGCTGGCGACCGCTGCGAGATCCCTTACGATGTCATCCTTGTGGGCATCGATGTAGCTGTTGACTTTTTCGATTAAAGCGCTGTTCATTTTTTTCCTCCTTATTTATTGCCAGGGTTCATTATCTATCTGAATGTTCTGATGCGGGAGCACTATCTTCTTATATACATACAGCCAGAGTATGTATTCGAATACCGATGTTATGAACCATGAGAGAGGATAGCTCATGTAGATGACTTCCAGACTGCGGTGAGTGGGGAAGAAGCCCCAGAGCCAGGCAAGGCGAACTCCGCAGATGCCGAACACCATTGTCATCATCGGGAGCGTGGATTTTCCCATTCCTCTCAGAGAACCCGCGAAAATGTCCAGTACGCCGTTGAGGAACAGCGGCAGTATGACGTAGATCACTCTGAGCGTACCTATGCGTATTACTTCGGGATCGGATGTGTAAAGAGACAGCAGAGGTTTGTGGAACGCCCAGATCACTCCGGATACCGCAAGGGAGCCTACGATTACGAGGGCAAGGCTCTGATACATGATCTTCCTGAGCTTCTCGTATTTTCTTGCGCCGTAGTTCTGGCTGGTGAAGCTCACGCATGCCTGAGTGAAGGCCATCATGGCGATATAGCAGAAGTTCTCAAGGTTCGAGCCGGCTGTGTTTCCGGCGATGATGTCCGAAGAATTGAAGGAGTTTATGGAGCTCTGCATGACGACGTTGGATACCGAGAACATCATGGACTGGATCCCGGAGGGGATGCCTATGCGCAGTATCTCCACCGCCGTATGCTTGTTGAATCTCATCCTCTTGAGGTCCAGCTGGGTTATGTCCTTCGTCGTCACCAGCGAATAGGTGACCAGGACAGCGCTGACTGCCTGGCTTATGAGAGTGGCGAAAGCTACTCCTGCAGTGCCCATGTGCAGGCCGACAACGAAGACCAGATTGAGGACGACATTGGTCAGTCCGCTTGCGATCATGAAGTAGAGAGGCCTCAGAGTATCTCCCTTGGCCCTGAGGATCGCAGCCCCGAAGTTGTATACCAGCATGAAGATGCTGGCTCCAAGATATATCCTCATATACAAGGCGCTCTGGTCGATTATGTTCTCGGGTGTCGATACCAGTCTGAGCATGAACTTTGAGAACAGCAGTCCCATAACGCTCAGGAATATGCCGGACCCGGATGCCATTATGAACGCAGTCTCGACCGTCTCCTTGGCTCTGCTCTCATTTCCTCTTCCTATCATCTGTCCCACAACGACGCTGGCACCCATGCTCAGCCCGTTGAAAAGGGAAGAGACCATGAAGATCAGCGAGCCTGTGGCTCCGACCGCAGCGAGAGCTTCGCTTCCGGCGTATTTGCCGACGACGATGGTGTC
>CACYBC010000168.1 GCA_902772615.1 uncultured Ruminococcus sp. | reverse complement strand
GTTAAGTACTTAAAATAAGACCGCAGCGCGGAGATCTTCCTGGATCGGGTGGCGGCCGCGTTCTCTCTGTCCTTCATGACGTAATGAAGGTATTCATACACCTCCATGGTGGTGACCCTGGAGATGAAGTCCAGGTCCACGTCCGAGACGTCGATGGACTCCAACTCGGTATCCGACTGTACGCATCCGCGCGCGAGCTTCAGATAGCGAAGGAACGTACGCAGATCGATCCAGTACGCCTGTACGGTACGCGGGGACAGATTGCGGATGGTCTCTATGTAGAAGAGGAACTCACGGACGACTTCAGGGCATCCGTCGTAAGAGAATGCGGCACCGGGCATCTCAGAAACCTCCGATACAGGATAAGAACAGTGAATGAAAAAGAAACAGAAATAATAAGATGAAAATGAGCGGAAATGGTTTGGGGAAGCCGCGGAGGACAGAAGGCCGCGGATCAGCGGCAAAGGCACCGGTCCCGGTGGAAAACTCCCCTGCGCTTCGCTAAACTTTCATTTAGCGAAATTGTTATACTGGAAATATAGCACCCCCTGCACCGGATGTCAACTCTGACTCTTGCTCTGCTGCGGGTGCGTTCTGCCGATCCTCAGCCGCTCGTTTCTATTCTTTTTCTTTCAGCAGACTCAGTTTCTGCGTCTGAGTTCGTCGGAGAATGACTCAGACTTTGTTTCTGATAATATCTATCCATATCAGTCTCCCCTGCTGGGATCTCATTTTCTTTGGAAACACACAACGCGGGCTAAAGCCCGCGTTACATGTTTCAGTCCAGATTTCTTGTTTGTCACCCTGCCCACACGATAATGATCTTCCTTTGAGGATCGCTGTTCAGGAAGGCCTTCATCTCAGCCTTTGTATACGGAAGCAGGTATTCAAGATCCTCCGGAATGCTCCCCTCTTCTGCAGGCAGCTGTACGATGTTCTGGGGAGGCATCTCTTCTTCATGCAGATGGACAAGGAATTGAATCCCCTTCAGAGAACTGTTTTCTGCGAATGCGGAGATCATTTCGGGATAATACCCATCTGCTTTTGCCTTCTCGACGGTCATATCAAACGGGATATCGATATACAGCGCCTGTATCCTGTCCGCAGATCCGAATGAGCTCCAGTCTATCCCCGTACACGCCGTCAAATGAAGATCGGCAACGTTCATGAAAGACCAGTCAGCATCTGACATGTCGCAGTCTATGAGATGAAGAACGGCTTCAGGGCGGCTGCTCTTCATGTGTTCAGTCACTTTGAAACCTTCGAGCCAGAGATGACCGTCAAAGTCCGTACGGAGCGAACTCAAGGCGTCTACAACGGCCTGCTGATTGGATCGGTAGGCAGTAATCACTACCAGGTCATTCAATTCCTTGGACGAGATCAATTCCAGAATCTCCGTGCTGAACTCGTTCCCTCCGCAACGGAGTTCCTCGTATCTGCTATCCGGCCTGTCCTTCTGTTTAAAATGGGCTTCGATGGTGAAACCGTATGATTTGCATTCGATACGCAGAGCGTAAGGTTCGGGAGAATACGCTCCTAAGTTCCAGCGGAGGTACAGGTCCTTCATCGCTCTGCCTGGCGCGGCATAGAAGGTCCAGTCCGCTTCCGTTCCGCCTTTCGAGGTATCGGCGACTACCGAAAGGTCAATGTCTTCGTAGTAACTGGTCAGGAGCCTGCGTTCGCTTTGCGATCCGTCCGCAGGCACTCCTCTTCCTGCCTTGTCTCCCAGCAGTATGAGAAGCTCGTTGGACGCGCCGGCGGATTCCTTTGTCCTCTCCTTCAGCTGGTCGGCGTTAAGAATGGCAGCGGAGGATACACAGTTAGCCAGGAGTTCTTTGTCCCGCTGATTCAGTTCGTAGTACCATTCGGCTCCAGGTGCGTCGTAGGCGGTGGCGGAGCTGTTCCCTATCAGTTTCGGCAGATCTGATTTCCTGAACGGGTCCGTCATGAGAAAGACGGTTATGGCGATACAGACGACGATTGCCGCAATGATGATCCAGAAAGCGGGCTTTCTGTAATTCAGGATATCCTTCACCCTTTCCTTCACGCCCACTTCCCCGAAGGCGAGTGGGCACGCAGTAATCGCTTTCGTTGGCAGGCTGCAGTCCAGAAGGGCCTGGGAGTACCCTGCCACGCTCTTTTCATCCATATTCCGGATGACTCTCTCGTCGCACGCCAGCTCTATGTCCCTGCACAGCAGCACATACGCAATCCAGCACAGAGGGTTGAACCAGTACACCGCTAAAAGCAGGAAGCCCAGCGGCTTCCACCAGTGGTCACCCCGTGCAAGATGCGCCTTCTCATGCCTGATGACGTTCTCCAGAGTCTCCCCTGCCATATCCGAAGGAACATAGATCCTCGGTCTGAACACGCCCAGGATGAACGGTGTCCTGACATCGTCACAGGCATAGATCCCCTTCCCTGCCGGAACGCAGGCGGAAACGTTCTTCCTAAGTTTCAGGTAGCTGATGAGCGCATAAAGGAGCATGGCCGCCATGCCGATCATCCAGATGACAGATATGACATTGAGGGGATTTGACAGCGAATCCCTCGGAGCGACCGTCACTCCCTCATAATAGTGACTGCCCAGATAGCTGTTTGCAGCGTCATCGATGACATCAATGCCGGACTGGATATAAGGCCTCGCGGAATACTCCGTAGTGTTTACGGTTTCTGTGCTCGGAACGAGGCTCAGCGCACTTTTAAAAGAGAACGGGCATATGAGCCTGAAGGCGACTAGCGCCCAGAGCAGGCATGATATCCATTTGGGAGCTTTCTTGAGCAGGAATCTGGCAAGCACAACCGCAACGATAAGCCAGCTCGCAGTGACGCTCATGTTGAAGATCTTGAAGAATGCCGCACTCATGCTCATTCCTCCCTTTTGAAAGAGTCGATCATCCTCTGTATCTCGTCTGCCTCTTCCGCAGAAAGAGCCTTTCTTGAAACGAATGAAGCCACGAACGCAGGCAACGAGCCTTTGTAAGAATCCTCAATGATCCTCTCGCTCTTCACTGAATAGAATTCTTCACGTGAGATCAATGAACTCACGGTCCCGCTGTCATTCTGCAGTATTCCCTTTTCGCAGAGTTTTCTAAGAACGGTATAGGTCGTAGGCCTCTTCCAGTTCAGCTCCCTCTCGCATATCTTCGCCAGCTCTCCGGATGAGACAGGCTCATTATCCCAGACGATGCCGGCAAAACGTTCCTGTATCGCTCCAAGTTCGAAATCCATCTTGTATCTGCTCTCCCGTTGTTGTTTATTGCGATAGACTACATTT
>CACYBC010000167.1 GCA_902772615.1 uncultured Ruminococcus sp. | reverse complement strand
GACCCAGTGTATGGTGCCCTTTATCTTTCTGCCGTCTGCGGGATTCTTTCCGCCGGTCTCAAGGTCAGCGGTGCAGAGTATCTCTGTGACTTTGCCTTCTTCGTCCTTGATGAATCCGGTGCACTTTACGATATAGGCGCCCATCAGCCTGACTTCGTTTCCGGGATAGAGCCTGTGGTATTTCGGTACCGGTTCCTCCATGAAATCGGCTCTTTCAACATAAAGCGAGCCTGAGAAGGATACGTTCCTGGTGCCGAGTTCCGGCCTGGCGGGGTGGTTTGCGATCTCGAAGTACTCGGTCTTGTCCTGGGGATAATTCGTGATAGTGAGCTTGACGGGATCAAGGACGGCCATGCGCCTGAGGGCGTCACTGTTGAGCTCATCCCTTATGCAGTGCTCGAGAAGTCCGATGTCCACGAGACTGTCTGTCTTGGCTACGCCGGCAGTCTCCACGAAAGTCAGTATGGAAGAAGGAGTGTAGCCTCTTCTTCTCAGACCGCATATGGTGGGCATCCTGGGATCGTCCCAGCCATCCACGACGCCGGTCTCGACCAGCTCCCTGAGATAGCGCTTGCTCATGACGGTGTATGTGACATTGAGCCTTGCGAACTCTCTCTGTTTCGGCTTGGGATCCGGTACTCCCACATTGTCTATGACCCACTCGTAAAGCGGGCGGTGGTTCTCAAATTCTATGGAGCACATGGAGTGTGTGATGCCCTCCATCGCGTCCTGGATCGGATGCGCGAAGTCATAGAGGGGATAGATGCACCACTTGTCTCCCTGCCTCTGATGGGGGATGTGTATGATCCTGTAGATCGCGGGATCCCTCATGTTCATGTTGGGACTGGACATGTCGATCTTTGCTCTGAGAGTCTTGCTTCCGTTGGGGAACTCACCGGCTCTCATCCTTCTGAACAGATCCAGGTTCTCTTCCACGCTCCTGTTCCTGTAGGGGCTGTCTTTCCCGGGCTCTGTGAGAGAGCCGCGGTATTCTCTCATCTCATCGGCTGAGAGATCGTCGACATACGCCTTTCCGTCAAGGATCAGCTTCTCGGCATACTCATAGCACTTGTCGAAATAGTCGGAGCCGTAGAATATACCGCCGTTGGGCTCGCAGCCCAGCCAGTTGAGGTCTTCTATTATGGAGTTGACGAACTCGTCGCCCTCGCGGACAGGGTTCGTATCATCGAATCTGAGGTTGAACAGTCCGCCGTATTTGTGGGCGGTCATCCAGTTGATCCATATCGCCTTGGCGCTTCCTATGTGGATGTAGCCGTTGGGTTCGGGAGGAAAGCGTGTGTGGATCTTCTTGTAGTAGCCTGATTCGAGATCTTCGTCTATGATCTCATGCAAAAAGTTGGTATAGTTCTCTTCCATTATTCTTCCTCCGTTGGTCTCCAACTATCTTATCATATGCATTATTTCGAGGCAATCGCATAAAAGGCTTTTGCGGTTGCGTAAACGGCAGATTCAGGCTCTGTCGCGCTCCGCCACCGCGATCCTGTCGCATCTCTCGTTGTATTCGTTCTCGGCATGTCCCTTGACCCAGGTGAATGACACTTCGTGAGAACCGATCAGTCTGTCGAATTCCTGCCACAGTTCAAGATTAGGAAGGACCTCTTTCTTTGAGTTCTTCCATCCGTTGACTCTCCAGTTTGAAAGCCAGCCCTTGTTAACGGCATTGACCACGTACAGGGAATCGGAGTACACTTCGACCCGGCACCTTTCCCTGAGGGCTTTGAGAGCGCTGACGACTGCGGTAAGTTCCATCTCATTGTTGGTGGTCAGCTTCTTGCCTCCGCTCAGCGTCTTCTCTGTATCTTTATATATAAGAATGGCGCACCAGCCTCCCGGACCGGGATTTCCGGAACATGCTCCGTCCGTGTATATGATCACTTTCTTCATCATTTTTTATCCGTTCCGCACTAAAATGATCCGATAACATCTAACTGTTTTGTCCGGTCAGATGTTATAATGATAGATAACTATCATATCAATGACGATTATAACCGATTATTTCGTTTATTATATAACTTTTTATTCAGGAGAATTAATTTGCCAAACATTTACGACAAGATAGAGATCAAAGAACAAAACACGAAAAAAGAAAAGAAAACAGCTGCCAAGAAAACCGCATCAGGTAAAGCCAGCCCCGCAAAAAAGACTGCGGAGAAGAAAAAGGAGACTTCCGAAGCGAAGACTGCCGCGACCCGGACATCTTCTGCGAAGAAGTCTTCCAAGAAGGAAGCGTCCTCCCCGAAGCCTGCTACAAAGAGCAGGCAGAAGAAGATACAGTCGGACGAGCCTCTTCAGATCATATCCCTGGGAGGCCTTGAAGAGATAGGCAAGAACATGACCCTGTTCGTCTGCGGAGACGACGCGGTCATCGTGGACTGCGGAATGGCTTTCCCGGACGACGACCTTCTGGGCGTCGATACAGTGATCCCGGATTTCACATACCTGGAATCCATAAGGGAAAAACTGAGAGGCCTTGTCGTGACGCACGGTCACGAGGACCACATCGGCGGCATACCGTACTTTCTCCAGCAGTTCCATCTGCCTATTTACGCGACGCCTCTTACCATAGGCCTGATAGGCTCAAAGATAGAGGAAGCCGGACTGTCCGCAGTCTCACTTCTCAACACCGTACACGCCGGTGATACTATCCGGCTCGGATGCTTCAGCATAGAATTCATCAGAGTCAATCACTCCATCCCGGATTCCGCGGCGCTTGCCATCACTACGCCAGCGGGGATCATCATACACACCGGAGACTTCAAGATCGACTATACGCCTGTATTTGAGGAGACCGCCGATCTCGGACGGCTCTCCGATTACGGTGAGAAAGGCGTGCTCGCGCTGCTGTGCGACTCAACGAACGCCGAGAATCCCGGAAACAGCCTGTCAGAGAGCCATGTGGGCTCATCTTTCGAGTCGCTTTTCAGCAGGGCTGATGGGAAGAGAGTCATAATAGCCACGTTCTCCTCCAATATCCAGAGGCTGCAACAGATCATAGATTTTGCCGAGAACCACGGACGGAAGATAGCCATATCCGGCAGGAGCATGGTCAACAATGTGATGATAGCTCAGCAGCTGGGGTACCTCAGATATAATGACGGAACACTGATCGACATCGAATCGGTCAATTCCTACCGCCCTGAAGACCTGGTGATAATCACCACGGGAAGTCAGGGAGAACCGATGTCCGCTCTTTCCAGGATGGCGTCGGGAGACCACAGACAGATAAAGATCACCTCAAAGGATTTCATAATCATTTCAGCCACGCCGATACCCGGCAACGAGAAGGCTGTGACCAGAGTAATAAACTCTCTGCTCAAGTTCGGAAGCGATGTCATCTACGAGTCGATGTATGAAGTGCATGCCTCAGGGCACGCCTGCCAGAACGAGATCAAACTGATGATATCTCTCGTGAGGCCCAAGTACTTCTTCCCGGTGCACGGGGAGTACAAGCATCTCATCGCCAACCGCTCCACGGCGGTATCGATGGGCATACCGGAGAGGAACATCATCCTTTCCGAGATCGGAAAGGTAGTGGAGTTCAGCCACGGCAAGTTCAGTTTCAACGGAACCGTGGAGAGCGGACGGGTCCTAGTGGACGGATACGGCATTGGCGATGTCGGAGCCGCTGTGCTCAGAGAGAGGAAACGCCTCTCCAGCGACGGACTTGTTTTCGTCGTATGCGGAATAGAGAGCGGTTCGGGGAACATCGTCAGCGGACCTGAGGTCATATCCAGGGGATTCGTGTTCGTCAGGGATTCAGAGGAACTGATGAACGATATAAGGAACAGGACGATGGAACTGATGGCATCGTTCCGTTCTTCCCGCAGGCTCAGGAGAAGCGAGATGCAGGAAGTGATCAGGGCTGAACTGGCGAGGCTCCTGTATCAGAAGACCAAGAAGAGCCCCATGGTCATCCCGGTGATAATGGAAGTCTGAAGCAATAATATATAAACTGAATTGATCGCAAGGAGGTCCGAATGAAAGTCGTACTTAAACAGGACATCAAGGGAACAGGGAAAAAGGATGAACTTGTGAACGTATCCGACGGATATGCAAGGAACTATCTTATCCCGAGAGGACTGGCCATCGTGGCGGATTCCGCCGCAATGAGCACGATTAAAAGCAAGAATGAAGCCATTGAACACCGCAAAGCGGTGGAACTGGATAACGCGAAACAGATCGCTGCCGTCATCAGCGGCAACTCGGTCAAGATCGAGGCAAAGGCAGGCTCTGCGGGAAGACTGTTCGGATCCATCACATCGAAGGAAGTGGCTGCGGCTCTCAAGGAGCAGTATGATGTCGATCTCGACAAGAGAAAGATAGATCTTGAAGATGATATCAAGACATTCGGCACATACGATGCGAAGGCGAAGATCTATACCGGCGTCAACGCCGATTTCTATGTGATAGTAACGGAGAAAAAGAACTGATGTCAGAATCCAGAGTCAGTCTACCCCTGGATGCGCTGGGGATAAACCTCCCGTATAACACGGAGGCGGAGCAGGCTGTCATAGGCGCCATGCTCGTGGATGCTTCGGTGCAGGATGACGTATTCGGCATCCTGCGGCCCGAATACTTCTATTCAAAACAGAATGCCGACATCTTCAGGGAGATGATGATCCTGCAGACAGCCGGCAAGCCGATAGATTTCGTGACTGTGTCCGAGAGCGTCGTATCCGCAGGGATATTCGGCAGCGCAGACGACGCAAAACTGTATCTGTACAGCGTCACCGAGACTGTGCCGTCGGTATCCAATGTCACAGCATATGCGAGGATAGTGACGGAGAAATATCTGCAGAGGACGCTTATCAATTCCTGCAGGGAGATCATAGAGTACGGATCCGACGGGCAGACTCCCGCGAACGAACTGCTGGATCTTGCGGAGCAGAAGATATACGACATCCGCAGCGGAAAAGCTTCCGGAGACATGAAGAGCATCGAGGACGTATCTTTCCAGGTGCTCAGCGATCTGGAGAAACTGATCGGCGATGACAGGGAGAAATACCTCGGCATCAGCACCGGCTTCAGCTATCTGGACAGGATAACGACCGGACTGAACCGCTCGGACCTGATAATCCTCGCTGCGCGTCCCAGCGTCGGAAAGACCAGCTTTGCCCTGAACATAGCCGCCAACGTGGCCAGGAGCCACCCAGAGACAGGTATAGGGATATTCTCTCTGGAGATGACCAACGAACAGCTGGCGCAGAGACTTATCAGCTCCATAGCCGGCGTAAGGAGCCAGAAATTCAGGACCGGAGAATTCAACGACGACGAGATGGAGCGCATCACGGATGCTGCTGCAGAGATCTCCGGTACCAACATATATCTTGACGATACCTCCAGCATCTCAGTGCAGGAGCTTCAGGCAAAAGCCAGAAGGATCAAGAATCTCGGACTTATCATAGTCGACTATCTTCAGCTGATGAGCGGCAGCAGAAGGAATGAGAACAGAGTCAATGAGATAAGCGAGATCACGAGGAACTTCAAGGTCCTGGCGAAGGAACTCAACGTTCCCGTCATCCTGCTGTCCCAGCTCAGCAGGGGAACTGAAAAGGACAAGCGCAGGCCCATGCTCTCCGACCTCAGGGATTCGGGATCAATAGAACAGGACGCCGACATAGTGCTGTTCCTGCACAGGGACAACCAGAACGGCGAGGAGCAGGACAGCGTGCCGGGAGCGAATCAGGACATTCTGCTGATGGTATCGAAGAACAGACACGGTGAGGTGACCAACATGCACCTCAACTTCCAGTCGGATATCACCAAGTTCACACCTATCGATTACGATCATGCTGAGTGAGAAAGTATCACGGCTCATTGACAATAACGGAATAGACCTCAAAGGAAAGCGTCTGCTCTGCTGTGTCTCCGGCGGAGCAGATTCTATGGCTCTGCTGCATTATTTCTTCTTCAACCGCGGCAGGCTCGGGCTCAGGGAAGTGCTCGCGTGCCACCTTAACCACAACCTCCGGGGAGAGGAGAGCGACTCCGACGAGAATCTGGTCCGTGAATTCTGCGGGAGTAACGGGATCGGACTCACCGTAAGCCGCCTCGGCACAGAGGAACTGGAAGCCGGAGCGGTCTCCGAGGACAGGCTCAGAAAACTCAGATACGATTTCTTCGAACAGACAGGCGACAGCACATGTTCCGACTATATCGCCACAGCTCATACCCTCAATGACAACGCCGAGACGGTCCTGTTCCGGCTGGCAAGGGGCACCGGATTCAGAGGAGCTTCGGGCATTCCCGCTACCAGAGGCCGGTTCATCAGACCGCTGCTCAGCTGCAGCAGGCAGGAGATAGAGGAATACTGCGAAGAGAACGGCGTACCGTTCTGCATCGATTCCAGCAACGAGAGCGACGGGTATTCCAGAAACGTGATCAGACATCATGTCATCCCGGTACTGAAGGACCTCAATGCGCATGCTCTTGAAGCTCTGGAAAACTTTGCGTCTCTGAGCGGCGAAGCTGACAGTTATTTCGTCTCGGAAGCTGAAAGGATCATAGAATCTGACGGGATAAAGGACGGATTCAGGAGAGCTAGCGTTCTAGGCGCCAGGGCACCGCTGGACAGATATATAGTCAGGGAACTTATCGGGAGATACTGCTCGGATCCGGACAGGCTGACCGTTGACAGATGCATGGATGCTCTGCGCAGGGGAGGAAGGACCGAACTCACCACCGGGATCTACCTGGACTGCTCCGCCGACAGCTGTAAAGTGGAAAGGGAATACACCCCCAGAAGCATCGGTCCGGTCGCTTTTGACAGCTTTGACGGCGGCGGAAGGAGCGTCGGATTCGAGCTCCGAGTCCTGGATCCCGAACGGGACTCGCTGAAGGATTTGTTTCCTTATTGCGTCGATTATGATAAACTAACTGGCGTGGCGTACGTGAGGAACCGCAGGGACGGAGACCGCTTTCCGTCGTACTACAGGGGATGCACCAAGAGCCTGAAGAAGATATTCAGCGAGAAGCATTACTCAGCTGAGAAAAAGGATTCCATACTGATCCTGACGGATGACACCGGGATCGTCTGGGTGGAGGGAGAAGGTCCCGCCCAGGGAAAGCAGATCGGACCCGAAACAAAAACAGTACTGCGATTTAATACTTTATAAATAATTGGAGGGTACAATGCTTGAGGATATTTCTAAGATCCTGTTCACGGAGGATGAGATCAAGGCAAGAGTAACTGAGCTCGGCAGGCAGATCTCGGAGGATTTCAAGGGCGAGGACATCGTTGTCATAGGACTTCTCAAAGGATGCTTCATATTCATCGCGGACCTGATGAGAGCGATAGATGCTAATGTAGCAGTCGATTTCATGCTGGTGTCCAGTTACGGCGCAGGCGTGGTCTCGTCCGGCGAGATCAAGGTCCGCAAGGATTACTCCATCGATATAGAAGGCAAGAACGTCCTGGTGATCGACGACATCCTTGATACCGGAAGGACCCTGGCCTTCGTAAAGGATTACCTCATGGTGAAGAGCCCCAAGACCATCAAGCTCTGCACGCTTCTCGACAAGCCTGAGAGAAGGACCAGCAAGGTCTCGGTGGACTATGTCGGATTCTCCGTGCCGGACGAGTTCGTGGTCGGATACGGTCTCGATTACGATGAGAAATACAGGAACCTTCCATATATCGGAGTCCTCAGACCCGAAGCATACACATGATCTGGAGAGTAAGTCAACTACTCATGACTAAAGTCACGAGCTTGTACCAGCCCGGTGGTTCTCGGCACTAAGCCTCCCACCTTTGTCT
>CACYBC010000166.1 GCA_902772615.1 uncultured Ruminococcus sp. | reverse complement strand
TATGAAGCCGGATTCCGTCTCAGACACATCGGCGAAGTGCTTTACGCAAAGATCAAGAGCGAGTTTGAAGCCGTAGTGGACAAGTGCCAGGTCAGGATCGTAGTCGATGCTGACATGAACAAGGAACTTAGAGAAAAGGCCAATGTTATCTTCAACGCCCGTGACGCACGTCTGAAATCGCTCACCGACGAGTCGGTACCGGTCTTTTACAGCTGCATCATGTGCCAGTCCTTCTCTCCCAGCCATGTGTGCGTAGTCACGCCTGAGCGCCTTGGACTCTGCGGAGCAGTGTCCTGGCTGGACGCCAAAGCTACTTATGAACTGGATCCCAACGGTCCCTGCAGAGTAGTGACGAAGGAAAGGTGCCTTGATGAGGTGACCGGACGCTTTGAAGACGTGGATGAGGCTGTCTTCCAGCTCAGCCACGGTGCTCTTGAGCACGTAACGCTCTATTCACTGCTTACCGACCCCATGACTTCCTGCGGATGCTTCGAATGCATCTGCGGCGTTGAACCTGCCAGCGGCGGCGTGGTCATCACGACAAGAGAGCACGCAGGCATGACTCCTGCGGGAATGACCTTCTCTGAGATGGCCTCGTTTACAGGCGGCGGAGTGCAGACTCCGGGTTATATGGGCCACGGAAAGCATTACATCGCTTCCCATAAGTTCCTCAGAGCAGAAGGCGGAATCGGACGCATAGTATGGATGCCCAAGGCTCTGAAAGAGCAGGTCCGCACCAAGCTTGATGCTACTGCGAAAGATCTGTACGGAGTGGACGATTTCACGGATATGATCGCTGACGAGACGGTCTGCACCGACGACCTTGAAGCCCTGATGACCTTCCTGGCTGAAAAAGGCCACCCCGTGCTGGAGATGACAAACATCGCCGAGCTGATGTAATACGAAACCATAAAGGAGCTGATACGCCTGTTCTCTGTACAGAGAAACGGCGCACAGCTCCTTTTCTGCAGTCTGAGAAACTGCGGCTGTTAAAAGAAGACAGACATTGGAAGTTGATATAATATGACTAAAAAAGAAAGGTGAGTTGTGTTGGACTGGAAGACTGTATTACTGAGAATAGTGCTGGCAGCAATAGCTGGCGGTGCGATAGGGCTTGACAGAGAGAAGATCAGCCAGGCGGCGGGACTCAGGACCTATATGGCGGTGACTGAAGCGGCTGCGCTGACTGCCATGCTCGGTATATGGCTTAAGATAAGCGTCGGTGATTCAGATGCCGCAAGACTTCCCGCAGCATTCATAAGCGGACTCGGGTTCCTCGGCGCCGGTGCGATATGGAAAGACGCCGACAATACCATCAAGGGACTGACTACTGCGGCAGGACTGCTGGCTTCATCAATAACCGGGATCGCGATAGGCGCAGGGTTCTATTTTGGCGCTGCCATCAGCTTCACCGCTACCTTTATTGTCATCGTGTTTCTCAACGACAGCATAAAGCGGATGGAAAGAAGCCGTGAATCCGGCCGTTTGTACTGCGAGATGGATCGACGGGATGATCTCAAGGATCTTTTAAGCTGCATAGATTCCTGTGACGGAAAGGTCTCTGACCTGAATATCGAATACCCGGGCGGAGCAGACGGACATATTGCAGTTACTATGCTGGTGAGAGAAGCGGGAGGTGCAGATCTGAAAACGATGCTTTCCATGATCCGGAGCATTGAAAGTGTTACCTTTGCTTTGTTTATGTAAATGCGCCAGAAGTTGTCTGTTGGTCCGGATATGGAAATACAGGATATAAGAGTGCTGCTCCGATCAGCTGTTTTTGATACACACAGAGAATATGTTGTGGAAAATATGCATATTCCGTATAGTATTTGAAGAAGATAATAGATAACTGAGACATACAAATCATAAGTGGTAAAAGAATGGATCTTGAAGTATTAAAGAATTTTCTGGTAGTCGCGAATGAAGAAAACATAACCCGGGCTTCCGAATTGCTGCACATATCCCAGCCTACTCTCAGCCGTCAGATCCAGAGCCTGGAGGAAGAATTCGGGGCCAAGCTGTTTACAAGGGACAAAAAGAGGACAACGCTCACTGCGCAGGGTCTCCTTCTTCAGAAAAGAAGTATTGAGCTCCTTGATATGTACAGGAAGACTCAGGTGGAAGTGCAGTCAGAACCGGGGGTCATAACAGGAGACATCAATATAGCCTGTATCTACGCCAAAGCGCTGAATCCGATCCTGGAGATCGGAAAGGAAGTAGCTTCGGAGCATCCTGGAACGAGGCTGTTAGTTTCTAACGGAGACATGTATACCGTAAGAGAACTTGTGCAGTCCGGGCAGGTCGATTTCGGCCTGGTCTACGCTCAAAAAGAAGGCGACGACATGTTTGAGCGTTTTGAAGTGCAGGAGAATGTTATGATCCAGGTGATCATGCCAAAAGATCATCCTCTGAGCAGGAAGGATCAGATAACCTATGACGATCTGAAACAGTATCCGCTGATAGTGCACAAGAGATTCCTCGGATCTCCAATCCCCGGAAGGCATGAGATAGATCAGACGCAATATAATATCACCGGAGCCTATACTACCCCTGTCGGGGCTGTGCTGATGGTCAGTGCCGGATACGGTGTGGCGCTGGTGTCCGACAGCAATATTGAAGTTGAGCGCGGGAATATGATCGTAAAGGATGTTTCACTAAACACGAATCTTTCCGCATACCTGATATGGAAGAAGAACAGTGCCATGCCTGTTCAGTCTGAATATCTACTGAACAGACTGATAGAGCATTTCAGCAGCAGATGATCTTTTTGCCACAATGAGCAGGAAAAGGACCATTATGGAGTACAGTGACTGTTCCGCCCTGTTATCTGATCTCAGATAACGGGGCTTTTTCTTTTTTTGACAGCATTTTAATGAAAAGAAGGCATTCTGACAGGCGAGAGACGGGACTGAAAGGCAACACCCGGAATCGTGTTCCCGGAAAGAAAAGGCGCGTTGATGCGATTCTGTTTTTTCATGTTACATCCACATGCATAGATTTAACGTATGGTCAACATGCATATATTCAATGAGGATGCAGCCCCAAAACAGGATATTATAGATAATAGAAAGAGAATAAAAAGGAGTGAAAAAGATGAACAAACGAATGGTAAAAATCGATTCAGGTGCTTTGCAGGGAACATTCGGATATGATCCGAGAATAACTGTTTTTAAAGGTGTGCCTTACGCCGCGCCTCCTGTCGGTGATCTTCGATGGAGAGCTCCGCAGCCGGTAAAGGCCTGGGACGGGGTGCGTTTTGCCACGGAGTATGCTGATATATCCATACAGAAAGCCCCCGGAGGAGATCCGAACGAGTTCTGGACAAAGGAACTGCATCCTGCAGGTCCGGAATTCACCATGAGCGAAGACTGCCTTTATCTTGACGTATATACTCCTGCCAAAAAGGGAGATGAAAAACTTCCGGTATACTTCTATATCCACGGAGGCGGGCTGCAGGGAGGATATCCGCATGAGATAGAGTTCGACTGGGAACATATGGCCAGAAAAGGGATCGTCGTAGTTACACCTGCGTACAGGCTTGGTTACATGGGATTCCTCTCCCATCCCTGGCTCTCGGCAGAGGCGCCTGAAGATCCCAAGGGATCCTACGGCTATCTCGATCAGTTGGCTGCGCTGAAATGGACGAAGCGCAACATCGAGGCTTTCGGGGGAGATCCCGACAAGATCACGATCGGTGGCCAGTCAGCCGGGGCAGGCAGTGTCATGGCGCATCTTTCCAGCCCGATGTCCAAGGACCTTTTCCGTGCTGCAGTCATACAGAGCGGGATCAGGATCCCGATGAAGGACACCGGAGAACCTGACCGCAACCAGACAGTGGAGCAGGCGGAGAAAAACGGTGAGAAACTGTTTGAGATCTGCGGATTCAAGAGCCTTGAGGAAGCCAGAGCCTGCGACGCCATGGAACTGT
>CACYBC010000165.1 GCA_902772615.1 uncultured Ruminococcus sp. | reverse complement strand
TTGAGTTTCGGGAGATTCACTTCCCAGAAGGTCCTGCTCCTGCCTATATGGTTCTCCACCAGCCTTGACTGAGACTCATGCATGCCCGCATGGATATTCTCAAGTATTACTGTTCCATCATATTTAGGATCGGTCTGATGTCCGAAATAGGCATGTCCGCTCTCATGCATGGAAGACAGCGCAGCCATGACCAGATCATTCTCGCGGTATTTTGTGGTGAAACGCATGTCGTTTCTGTTCAGACCCGTAGTAACGGGATGCTCTGACTCGCTTACAGTTCCCCATGACGGATCGAACCGAATAAACTTCATAAGTTCCCTGTTGAATTCCCTCTGCTTGTCCGCGGGATAATACCTGTGAAGGAATGAGGTGTCAGGCTGCTCGGCTTTCTCTATCTCTCTGAGGAGCGGGACCACTTCGTTCCTGACCTTGCCGAACAACTCATCATATCGGGCTCTGTTATAGCCCTTTTCATTATCATCAAGGAGCTGATCAAACAGATCCTGCCCTTTATTGGCGTACATCTTGATGGCCGTGAATGCATCAACAAGTTTTTCCAGATATGGCCAGTAACTGTCATAATCTGCGCGTTCCTTACAGATGAGCCACTGTCTTTCGCTTTCAGAAAGTATCCTCTGGTAGTCAGAATACTCCTTCTCCGGCACCTTTCTGCTTTCCTCAAACTTTTCCAGATAGAGTTCAGCCATCTTTCTTATATCACTGTCGGGATCATCAGAAGCGACCTTCCGCATGACATCTTCGATGCCTTCTTCTTTAAGAACACGCATATATTCGCCTGACAGTATGGCTGCTTTCTCTCCCCTGTATTCCGCGCCGGCATTAAGCGGCCTTTCGGTCGCATCGATCTCGATCAGTGTCAGCGCCATTTTGTACGCGCTCAGTCTGTTCTGCCACGCAAGAAATCTTTCTCTGTTTTCCTCGATGCCCATATTCTCCTCCTTATTGCAGACAAGCCGTCCGTCTCCTGCGTTTGCACGAGAACAGGCGGCTTTTCATCTATTTTAACTGTAAGATCACAGTGCCCCGGTCGCCTTAAGATAAAGGAAGACGAACACTACAGCAGCGGCAAGAAACGCCCCGCCCGTGATAATCATGAATCCGAAGCCACCGCCCCTGAGCCGTCTGAGCTGCCTCATCTCCTCTCGGTGGTCCTTGAAATCACTGTAGTTTGGCTGTTGCTTGCCTTTTGAGAGCAACTGAAATGTAAGCATCCTGAACGCTGTCTGCATCCCGTATATCACTCCGTCCAGCGTGCCCGTATCGGAAATGACCATCATAAGTCCGAACCCGGTGACGAGAAGCCCCGGAATGGTGAATCCGTCAGCCAGTATCTTATAGCGATCTGCAGGGCGTTTGTTCCTGATCCCCTTAGATGAGACATAGAATACCGTTAAGGCGGTGCAAAGGATCAGAACAACGACGTACTTCAGGATCAGTTTCTTATTCATTTGCTATCTTCTCTTTGTAGCGTTTCTCTTCCTCGTCGTTGCAGTAGACGAAATGGCCGGGAAGGATCTCCCTCAGTGAAGGCTGATTGACCGTATAATCATGCTCCTCAAGAGGATTGTATGTTATCCTCACCCTCGTTTTCTCCGTGGCGGGATCCGGTACAGGGATCGCCGACAGCAGCGAATTCGTATAAGGATGCAGCGGATGCCTGAACAGTTCATCGGAATCGGCAAGTTCAACGAGTTTGCCGTAATACATGACCCCTATCCTGTCCGAGAAATATTTGACGACCGAGAGGTCATGCGCGATGAACATGATCGTGAGGCCCATCTTCTCCCTCAGATCGTTGAGAAGATTGATGACCTGCGCGCGTATGGAAACGTCCAGAGCCGATATAGGTTCATCAGCGATTATCATCTCAGGATTCATTATGATGCTTCTCGCGATGCCTATCCTCTGCCTCTGTCCGCCGGAGAATTCGTGAGGATATCTTCCGGCATGCTCCGGGACAAGGCCGACCACATCGAGCATCTCATAAACTTTTTTCTCGATATACTCCTTGTCAGTGTATCCCTGGATCACCAGACCTTCTCCGATGATCTCCTTAACAGTCATTCTGGGGTTCAGCGAAGCGATGGGGTCCTGGAAGATCATCTGTATCTGCGTGACGATCTTGGATCTCTTGGCAGCCCTGATCCTGTCCTTTGACTCTTTGATGAGGCGTTCTTTTTCCTGAGGATCGGAGGCATTGGCGATTAGTTCCTCGTACTCTTTGCGGACTTCTTCTGCACGCTGCTTTCCGTATTCCTTATCGGCGTTTTTCTGGTCGATATTGGCCTTCTGGATCTCAAGCTTGTTGTCTGCGATGATCTTTTCCAGTTCAGCGCGTCTCTCAGGCGAAACATTTCCACGGAGCTCTTTCCTGGCAGCCTTAATGGCCTCCCTGTAAGAGAGAGTTCCTGCGCAGATACGGTGTCCCTTGAAATAAACGCTTCCTGAAGTGATGTCATAGATGCGTATTATAGACCTTCCGGTGGTGGTCTTACCGCAGCCGGATTCCCCGACCAGTCCAAAGACCTCCCCTTTGTATATATCAAAGGAAACATCGTCTACAGCTTTGGTGGGACCGAAATACTGGCACAGATGCTCTACATGGAGCAATACTTCCTTATTTTCCATTTTGCCCCTCCGCAAGCTTTGCTTTCATTCTTTCGATCCTCTCTGTGATGATCTTTGGCATCTCGACTTTTGGAGCGTCGGGATGAAGCAGCCATGTCGCTGCCTTGTGTGTCTCCGTGATGTCAAACATCGGAGGCTGCTGCTCAAAGTCTATCTCCATGGCGTACTTATTGCGGTCAGCAAATGCATCGCCTATCGGAGGATAGATCATATTGGGCGGCGTTCCGGGTATGGCTTCAAGTTTCTCCTTGGTGTCAAGGTCAGGCATTGAAGACAGCAGAGCCCAGGTATACGGATGCCTCGGGTCATAGAAGACTTCCTCTGAAAGTCCATATTCTACGATCTTGCCCGCATACATGACAGCTATCTCGTCCGCCATCTGTGCGACAACGCCGAGGTCATGTGTAATGAATATGATGGAAAGGTTCCTTTCAGCCTTGAGCTTGTTTATCAGCTCAAGGATCTGCGCCTGTATGGTTACGTCCAGCGCGGTAGTCGGCTCATCACAGATCAGGATCTCGGGGTTCGCAGCAAGTGCGATCGCGATCACTATTCTCTGTCTCATTCCGCCTGAGAACTCGAAAGGATACTGGTTATAGCGCATACGCGGCTCAGGAATACCTACTTCGGTCATCAGCTTGATAGCTGTCTGCTTTGCCATATCCTTGGTGATCACATAGACAGCAGTTGAAGCTTTTTCCTTGAAGTAATCGACCATATCGACCGCCTTGGCTTCAAAATCAGGTTCGCTCTGGTCAGTCTGAGCCTCATAGCGGGTCCTTACGTCGCTGCAGATCTTGACGATACTGCTCTTTAGCTCATCGAGATCCAGTACGTTCTTCGGAACGACCTTCCAGTCGACGTTCTTGCCGCGGGCTATCAGCGCTTCTCTCTTGGCTGACTGCTTCTCAAACCTGGCTTCTTCCTTGGGGTTGTTTTCCACATAGAAGAAGTACTTTTCTATAGCTCCGTTGAGAGATGAGCCGAATGTGTATGCATATGAATCCTTATTCACATCAAGATAATCGATGCCGGATTCCACCTTTTCTATCAGGCTCTTGGCATATTCCCCGGAAGCTTTCTCTTTTATATCAGAGGAGAAATAGCTTTCAGCTTCCCTGAGAGCCGCAACTGCTTCCTTCTTGCCCGCAGCAGCCTTTTCATAGGAATTCTTCAGACCTTTGGAGGAATAGGAGATAAACTCGTTCATGAACCGGTCATCCAGCAGATGAAGAGCTTTTTCATTAAGCTCATTGCGGTCATATCCATAGATGTTCTCATCCGGATTGATCATCTTGTAATAACCGATGCGGAAGAAGTTCGGCCTTACCTGTTCAGACATCCTGTCCAGAAGTTCTCCTGTTCTCTCCATGGCGGCCAAAAGATCTTCATTAACAAATGAAGGATCGTTCTTATCAGCCTTGTAATTGCCTCGTGCAGCAGTATAATCGTTCAGGCAACCGACAAGTTCTTCCTCGAATCCATGGGTATAGAAGGCATCTTTGATGCCCTTCAGCCTCTTTATATGTTCATTTACAAGCTGCTTTACATTCTGTTTCTGCTTCTTGGAGTGCATGTAGAGGAAGTTCGTGATGTCTTCCTTGAGGTCCTGAACATTGGAGTCTGATCTGTTATAGCTGTCTTCCAGCTTATTTGCCTCGATACAGAAATTATCGAAGGTCTTGGTCATCTCCTCTATATGCGCAGAATCAGAAGGACATGCCTCCTGCATGTTTTTCTTAAGAGTATCAAGCAGCGAGTTAAAATCATTGCGGGCATTCTTTCTTCCCGCCTTGTTTTTCAGGAGCATGGCCTCTGTGATCTGAGGTCCGATCTTGACGATCGGGTTCAGTGAGGACAGCGGGTCCTGGAAGATCATGGAGATCTTGTCTCCTCTGATCGTATGCATGGCCTCTTCGTCCAGCTTGAGAAGATCCATTCCGTCATAGAGTATCTCGCCGTTCTCTATGATGGCGTTTCCGGCAAGTATCCCGAGTATTGCTTTCGATGTGACTGACTTTCCGGAGCCGGACTCACCAACTATAGCCAAAGTACGGCCGCGGTACAGATCGAATGAGATGTCACGGACTGCCTTGAGCGTGCCGCTGGAGGTCCTGAAAGAGATTTTTAGGTTCTTGACTTCAAGTATCTTGTCTGCCATCTCTTATTCCTCCGTTCCTCTTAGTGCCGGGTTGAATGCATCGCGCAATCCGTTTCCGAACAGGTTGAAGCAGATCATCAGCAGAGAGATCGTCAGTGCCGGGAGAATCATCAGATGAGGATAATTGGTCCAGATCCCGCTCGAGTCGGAAAGAAGCGTTCCCAGTGATGTGACTTTGGATGAGCCAAGCTTGACTATTCCCAGGTAGCTGAGGTTGCTCTCCTGATAGATAACGCTCGGGATAGCCAGTGCGCTGGATGTGATTATGGTTCCAAGTGTATTGGGATAGATATGCTTCCAGATGATCCTGCTGTCTCTTGCTCCGAGCGTATGGGCAGCCATGACGTATTCCTGATTCTTGAAGCGGTAGAACTGCGTTCTGACAAGAGAAGCCGTGCCTATCCATCCCGTCAGGATATATACGAACAGCAGAGAAGGAATGGGTCCTACCTTAGCTGCAAGGTGGATCTGGAAAAGGCTAGCAAGGACGATGAACGGGATATCCCAGAGGATGTCCGAGATTCTTTCCATGATAAGGTCAACGGTTCCGCCGTAGTAACCTTCTACTGCGCCGTAGAGCGTTCCGATGACGAAGTTCATCGTAGCGACTGCAATCGAGATCTCCAGCGAGAGTTTGATTCCTCCTGCAAGTCTCAGAGCCATATCATATCCCTGAGCATCCGTACCGAGGATATAATCCGGTTCGTGGCCGTACAGATACTGGAAGTAATTGTAATAGAGGACTCTGATTTTATACTGGGCAGTGCTCTGGTCACCGCCGCCCGCATAAATATAGTAGAGTACGTTCCCGTTATCGTCGCGCAGATAGTTATCCTCGAACTTCATATCGTCTTTCAGTGAGATGCGCTTGACTTCTCCGTTGCTGTTGACGCGAACGGGGCTTCCCTTTGCATCCACCTTGTACCAGAAGTTCGCATCTGTCTTGTCGAACGCATACGTGAACTCATTGTCTGCGATCAGCGGATAGAGGACTCTGAGTCCTGTTTCCTGTTCCCAGTCGCGGATCTTCTGAAATTCAGCCTGTTCTATGCTTCTGTAGATGAAGCCCACTTCCAGATAAGTATCTATTCTTCCGGTATACCCCTGATCTGTCTCTTTATATCTGATCATGGGCATATATTCCGATTCCATTGCCTCGGAAACGGTTACATTGTGATTTCCGTCGTAGTTCTCTGCTCCGACGCCGATCGCGAGCTTGCTCTGTATTCCTCTCTCCGAGAAATTGCGTTTCATTCCGCCGTCAGCAATGCCGATGTCTTTGAGCCAGGAGACTCTTCCGGGCTTTTTGGCATACAGGTTCGACATGAACGTGGCGCTGTGAGACCTGATCATCAGCGGGCATATGAAAGCGTACAGGAAGATCAGGAGGATTATGATCGCCGCAACAACGCTGGCTTTGCTCTTCTTGAACCTGATCCATGCATCCTTGAAGTAACCGATAGGCTTATCGTCGAATTTCTTGTCATGGATCCTCTCATCCTGATTGACGAAGCGGAATTTTTCCGCCGGGATCTTTTCCATCACGATGTTGTTTTCCATATTCTCACTCTCCCATTCTGATACGGGGATCTATGATCCCGTAGCTGAGGTCTACCACGATTCCGGCGATCAGTCCCAGCAGTGTATAGAAGATACCGTCCAGCATATAGACGTCATAGTCAAACAGGTTGATGGATCTGATATAGAGCTGCCCTACGCCGGGGATGGAGAATATCTGTTCGATGATCATCGAACCGCCGAGCACTCCGAAGAACATTGCGATAATGCCGGGGAAAATCGGGACCATTGCATTCTTGAGGGCATGTCTCCAGGTGGCCTGTGAATTGGTAAGGCCTTTGGTCCTCGCCAGCAGCATATAGTCAGAAGTGAGCGATTCCGTCAGCTCCGCTCTCGTATTGCGGCAGAGGGATGCGATCGTGCCGAAACTCAGAGCGAGAATGGGAGCTATCATGCTCTTGAACATCTTCCAGGTAAAATATGAGCCTCCCGCGTCCGCCAGGGCGTACATCTGAAGCGGAAGCAGGTTGAGTTTGAAGTACAGGAAGTACTGTACCAGGAATGCGTAGACATAACTTGGTACCGAGACGAATACTATGACCAGCACGCTGATAAGTGAATCCTGCCATTTATTCTTTTTAATGGCGGCATAGATCCCCAGGGCGATACCCAGGGGCACTGAAAAGATTATGGAATAAAGGTTGACCAGAACCGTAGGAGCCAGCCTGCTGGTAAGAAGCTCCAGCGCAGGAGTGCGGTAGGAAATATACCAGGAAGTACCAAAGTCCCATTTGGTAAAAATGTTCTTTAGATATATCCAGTACTGGATCAGAAGCGGTTTTCCGTATCCGAGAGCCTCCCAACGCGCCTTTATAGCTTCTGCCTGCACCTTTTCAAGAGGAAGTTCTCTCGGCAGAAGTCTTATCAGTACGAAATAAATGGTCGTAATGATAAACAATACGCAGAACATCAAAAGTACCCTTTTCAGGATATACTTTCCCAATTTCATAGCGTACGCCCTTTCTTTTCTTCTTTATTTGTTCCGCATTTAAACTGTGCAGGAGATGATCCTGTATTGAATGCCGGCATCTGCCAGGAACACAGTTCATGCAGACAATACTTAACACGGTTTAAAGCATGACCGTCAGTTAAGACGTGCTAAATATTATATCACAAATGGAGCATGAATAGTATGTCCATTTTTATATTCCTGTAACACGGTACGGACCAAATTATAGACATAATATCCAATTGATCTGCAACAAAAAACAAGAGGAGACCTTGGTCTCCTCTTGTCACTCAGAATACTCTTTTCTGTTTCAGATCAGATTATTCGTAGCTCAGCGTGCCGCCCTTGCTCTCAACGAACTTGGTCCACTCTTCATCGGTGTAGTTGAACTTGAGCAGTTCCATACCGCCGAACCCGTACATGATGTTGTAATCGGGTGTGTAGTAGTTGACCTTGTAGGAAAGCAGGTTGCAGATCGTGGAACCTGCGAGCGGGATGCAGTAGAGCTTATCGAGGTAGTTCTTTTCGATCGCTGCCAGGATGTGAAGCTTGGTGTCATACTCGCCAGGAGCTGCAAACTCGCCGTTTCCTGCCATGCAGTTGGACCACCACTGATATGTCTCTGTGCGGTCTTCGCCGTTGATGTTGATCGTGAGGGTATCCTTTGCCGGGTTCCAGCAGGCTGCCTCATGGATCGCAGCATAGTCGGGGTCGCAGTATACGCGGAACATTGTGAACGGATAGAAAGCAGCGCCGCCCCATGCACCGTATCCGATTGCGAACTCGCCGTTAGGAACAGCTGTGTATCTGTTCTCGATGTTGCCGACTGCTTCGAGTTCGATCTTGCCAAAGCCGGTTCCTTCAACTGCAGCATTCAGGTAATCCTGGATGAGCTGGACCTGCTTTGTATCGGTGGAGTCAAGAGCACCCTTCTTATAGCCGAGGCGGATCTTGATGGGATCGCCTTCCTTGTAGAGACCGTCAGCGGTGAGCTCTGCAAGAGCTTTGGTGAAGTACTCTTTTGCTTCGGTTACGTTGTAACCGGTGATGGATTCATAAGCTTCCTTCAGGGTTGCATATGCCTTGCCAGCGCCGTACTCAACATTGTAAAGATCGCAGATCGCCTGCATAGCTTCGTCAGAAGCTCTGTACATGGAGGTAGGATCCTTATAGATGTTGTAGAAGTACAGGTTGTTCAGAAGACCGTACATGGGCTTGTAGCCTGCTGTGGCCTTGACCCAGTCTGCGCGGTCGATCGCGAGGGTGAAGCCCTTGCGGAAGTTCCAGTTGCTCATGACAACGGAGTTCTGGTTGCCGGTGTTGGCATCCATTCCCTTGAGAGCATCCAGATTGGTGTTGAGGAAGAACCTCATCGTGTATGTCTCATCCTCTTTGTAGAGCTGATCAGACATTGAGTAGTTGACAACTTCGTCTGCCGGGAGGCCCCAGTCATCAAGCTGTCCCTTAAGGAACGCCTGCTTTGCAGCGTCGTCGGTCATAACGTCGATGATGATCTTGTCTGCCTGGAATACTTCTTTGGCTTCGCCGTCAACATCCCAGTTCGAAGTACCGACCAGTCTGCCGGTCTTCTCATCTTCTGTGAATGCATAGTAGTAGGGGTTCTTCGTGTAGACCAGCTGCTTCTCTTTCTGCAGAGAATCAATGATGTACGGACCATAGGACATGCTGTTGGAGATGTCTGTGCCGTAGCTGGTGGTTACGAGAGAGCCTGTGGTGTCCTTATTGTCATCATAGTAGGGGATGTAGACCAGCCAGTTGCTGGTGAGTCCCGCCAGGAAGTAGTCGATGTCGCAGTATACTTCGTTTACATAGATGAGATTCTTGTCATCGAGCTTGTAAAGTCCGACTGTATCCCAGGTAACTGTGGGATAAGCCTGCTCAACGAGGAAGTAGTTGTAAGCATAGCTCTCATCCTCGCCCCAGTCAGCACTGTAAGTGATGCACTTTACGAGTTCTGCATAGGTGTCGTCATTCAGAGGAGCGCGTCCGTCTGCATCCGAAGCGGCCTGCAGCGCTGCAAGCGCATCAGGATCCATATAATCGGCATAATCAACGATCGTTGCTCCGCTGAGATACGCTTCAAGAGGAGTGCTGACGGCAATGTAGACCTTGTTTCCGTCTGCAGTTGCATAGACACCGTCATCGCCCTTTACGAGGTCAGCGAACTTTACGCCTGTATCCTCGATGTATGCTGTTCTTCCGGAATGGAAATACCCGTTAGCACCTGCCACAGCGGTCTCACCGGTGTAGTAGTTGTTTGCGCGGTAGTTCTGCATGTCGGGATCCAGCAGTCTCTTGAAGGACTCAACATAGTCATCAACAGTGATCTCTTCACCGTTCTGCCACTTGATTCCGTCTCTCAGAGTGATCTGGAAGACATATCCTTCCTTGACTTCGGAAGGATCCTTGCCGTCGAGGTTGACAGCATACTTTGTAAGGTCAGCAGTGTGAGAAGCAGTGACGTCTTCTACAGCGGTAGCTGCCTTATAGGTCCACTGATAGACCTGATTCTCGGAATCCTTGATGCTCATGTCGACAAACGGGGTGGACAGATATGTAAGAACGCCGCTGTCCGCGTTGGTCTCCCAAGTATGGGGATTCCACTTGTCTGCCAAGCTGGTTGAATAGCTGTTGTATGTATAGGTCACGGTATAACCGTCGTCGTCGCCTTTTTTCTTGCCGCCGCAACCGACCATACTAACGACTGTGCATGCCAGCATCAGCAATGCCAGTATTTTCTTCATTTTTTTCTCCCTTCATAGGTTATACAGGGGTAATTTTAGAACAATGACAGAATTAATGCAATAATTAATGTATAAAACTGTTTGTTTCGTTAATTTTGCTGCCTGGCCTTAGGGAAAAAGTGAACAATTCCACTATAAAAGTTTCAGAATTATTTCACACATCTGAATGAAGTACAGATAAAAGCCCCGTTGATCGCGTCAACGGGGCTTCAACATCATTTAACTGTCAGAAACCGACATTCTCGGGAAGAGAATCATCCACGTCGATCCACTCCTGAACATTCACGACCCGGTAGTCGGTCGCTGTATCTCTGATCACTATGTCCTTAATGCCTGCATTGATGATGAGTTTGCGGCACATCATGCAGGATGAGGAGTCCGGTATCAGCTCCCCCGTTCCCGGTTTGATACACGCCATATAGATGGTAGCTCCAAGCATCTCCTGCCTTGAAGCGGAGATTATGGCATTTGCCTCGGCATGGGCTGACCTGCAGAGCTCATATCTCTGTCCCGAGGGAATATTGAGCGCTTCTCTGGTGCAGTAGTTGAGATCGGAGCAGTTCTTCCTGCCTCTCGGCGCTCCGTTGTAACCGCTGGACACGATCTCATCGTTCTTGACTATTATTGCTCCGTAACATCTTCTCAGACAGGTGGATCTCTCCGCCACCGTCTGGGCGATATCGAGATAATAGTTCATTTTGTCTTTTCTTTCCATTGCGCTCTCCCCCGTGCAGGTATTATTGTCTTGTTTTCTATACAATTATATAATGAGAACAGTATTTTGCGAACAGTTTTTCTCCTCAATGTTAAGCAGTGAGATCGGCGGTTTTCACCGCCACTAATAAACCGCTTAACATATAAGTTACTGAAAGGAACGATCATATGACTGATTTTCGCGACAAGAGAATAAATGATTTTATTTCCGAACTGGAATCCAAAGCTCCTGTCCCGGGAGGCGGCGGTGCTTCTGCTCTGGCTGGCGCTCTCGGTGCCGCTCTGGGGAACATGGTCTGCTCGCTTACCGTAGGCAAGAAGAGGTATAAGGATGTGGAGGAAGACATCCTGAAGATCTCAGATGAACTTGGTTTCCTCAGCAGCGACCTGCTGGACTGCATCAACGAAGACGCAGTGGCTTTTGAACCTTTGTCCCGCGCCTACTCCATCCCCAAGGACGACCCCACACGGGCTGAGATAATGGAAAAATGTCTGAAGGACGCTGCGTCCGTACCTTTCCGCATAGTAGAGCTGTCCTGCAAGGCGATCCCTCTTCTGGAGGAGCTCGCTGAGAAAGGCAGCCGCCTGGCTGTTTCCGACGCCGCTACCGGTGCCGTGATCTGCAGGGCTGCCATAATGGGAGGAGCTGCTAACGTATACGTCAATACTTCCAGCATGACCGACCGCGAATACGCAAAAGAACTGGAAAGCAAAACAGATCAGCTGGTCACTGAGTTCTGTTCCAGAGCCGATGGTCTTTATGAACAAATAACAAGGAGAATGAAAAAATGAGTGTACTGTTGAAAGGAAAACCGGTCGCGGACGCCTTGAACCAGAAGGCTTCAGCTCTGTGCGAAGATCTTAAACAGAAGGGAATCACACCGGTTCTGGCCGTCATCAGAGTCGGCGAAAAGCCGGACGACATCGCCTATGAGAACGGTGCGGTAAGAGCCTGCGCCAAGGTCGGCGCAGAAGTAAAGAAGATCACTCTGCCCGTAGACATCGACAACGCTGCATTCCTCGCCGCAGTCACCGAGGCTGCCTCTGACGATGAGATCAGCGGAATCCTTCTTCTCAGACCTCTGCCGAAGGGGCTGGATGAGGATGCTGCTCTGGAGCTCATACCTGCAGCAAAAGACCTGGACGGATGCAGCAAGGCATCTTTTGCAGGCGTTTATACCTCAAACGGAGAAGGTTTCCTCCCCTGCACTGCACAGGCAGTCATGGAGATCATCGACTTCTACGATGTGAACTGCTCCGGCAAGCGCGCCGCGGTCCTCGGGAGATCACTAGTGACCGGAAAACCGATCTCGATGCTTCTTCTGGACAAGAATGCCACTGTCACGATCTGCCACTCAAGGACGACTGACGCTGCAGCCATCTGTGCTGAAAGCGACATCATAGTCACATGCACAGGCAATCCGCGTTCGGTCGGCAAAGATTATTTCAGAGAAGGTCAGACAGTCATCGATGTCGGCATCTGCGTCAATCCTGAGACCGGCAAACTGTGCGGCAACGCCGTACAGGAAGAAGCCGAAGAAGTCGTAGCAGCCATCAGTCCTGTTCCCGGGGGCGTAGGAACAGTAACTTCTGCTGTTCTTGCTCTGCACGTGGTGCAGGCTGCAGCCCGCAATCACTGAGAGGACATCAAGCATTGGATATTTCTGAGACCCTGGAGTTCATCAGCTCGTATAAAAACGATTATCCTCATGAGGATCTGAGCAGGGTCCGCGCTCTTCTGGCGAGACTCGGAGATCCGGACCGGAAACTCAGATTCGTGCATGTTGCCGGGACCAACGGCAAAGGCAGCACCTGTGCAATGCTTGCGAGCATTTTGAGAAAGGCCGGTTACAGGACCGGCCTTTTCACCTCTCCGCATATACTAAGATTCAACGAGAGGATGCAGATCGACGGAATCCCCGTTTCCGATGATGATCTCGTAAGCGCAACTGAAAAAGTCAAGGCAGCCATGTCCGGCATGCAGGACGGAGTGAACTGGTTCGAGATGGTGATGTGCATCGCTCTCGTCTGGTTTGCTGAGCGGAAAGCTGACATAGTGGTCTTCGAAGTAGGACTTGGAGGCCTGCTGGACGGTACCAACGTAATCGATGTCCCCGACGTGGCAGTGATTACAAACATCGGTCTAGACCACACCGAAATCCTTGGAAGTACCCTTGAAGAGATAGCATGGCAGAAGGCTGCCATCATCAAGACCGCAGGCACCGCCGTGATATACCGCGGTCCGGAACAAGTGGAGAAGGTTTTTGAAAACAGATGCCGTGAAGTAGATGCGAAACTCATAAAGGCGGATTTTGACAGCATCAGTGAAGGAAAAGCAGACATTTTGGGCCAGACATTTGACGCCGAGGGCATGAGAGGCATATTCATTCCTCTCGCCGGAGATCACCAGAAGAAGAACGCCGCCGTTGCGATCTGCACCGCCCGCGCTCTCAGATCAAAGGGCTGGAAGGTCACTGAACGCAACATACGCAGCGGCCTCAGGACCACCGTGTGGCCTGTCAGGTTTGAAGTCGTCTCCAGAGATCCACTGTTCATCATCGACGGAGGCCACAATCCTCAATGCGCCGAGGCTGTCAGGGATTCACTGAGATCCCTCATCCCCTCCGAAACAAAGATCGTATTTCTGCTGGGCATGCTTGCCGATAAGGATTTCAGGGATGTCATCAAGATCCTGGGGTCCGTATCCGGCGAATTCGTAACGGTTGCTCCGGACTCATACCGCGCGCTAAGCGCTGCTGATCTTGCTCGATGCATCGCGGAACAGGGATTCAGCGCAGTCCCCTGTTCATCCATAGAGGAAGGCATAGAAACTGCGATACGCACAGCTGACGGAGGTGCCGTATGCTGTGTGGGTTCTCTCTATCTCGCCGGTGATGTAAGAAGGCACTTCTCTGCAGACACAAGCTTTGAGCGCTTGGTATAGGAGGATCTGCTCATGGTAAACCTGCGTCACTTTTCTGCGGAAGACGCTGAGCTCATCCGCCGCTGCCGCTATCCGGATATCTCTGTCAGTGAGACAGAGAATATGATATCCGAGTGGAATACCTGCCTTTACCGCGGCAGATACTTTGAGATGTTCGCCGTGATCTCGGACGGAGAACCCAAAGGCAGCATCTCGATCTTTGAACACAGCCGCACATCCTGTGAGATCGGTCCTGATATATTCCCGGATCACCGTGGTAACGGATATGCTTCGGAAGCGATGCACCTGATGCTTGGATATGCAGCATCAAAGGGCTACCGTCTGGTCATGCAGCAGATCAGGACCGACAATGAAGCCAGCATTAAGATGCATGAGAAACTGGGTTTCGAAAGGCTGGACAGCGTTTACCGCAACCGCAAGGGAAACGAGGTGTGCCTGTACTTCAAGATAATTTGAGCAAGAAGAAAACATGCAAAAGGCTCCGGACAGTTGTACTGACCGGAGCCTTTTATTCTATCTCAGTTTTACTCGGATGCCGCTTCTGCGCCGTTCTTGTCCGCCGTCCTGGAATAAAGAACCAGCACGAATGGAAGCACAATGAACATAAGCGGCAGGTCTGCCGCAAGCTCAAGAAGGTTCTTTCCGAGCCTTGTGGCGATGATCACCGGCAAAGATTTGTACGGTATGAAACCATAATGGATGTTGGCAACGGTGTTGAATATCATGTTGACGATCAGCACGTCAAGAAGTCTTGCAGCGACGATCCTCAGACCCAGTTGAGTAGCCTTGATCCCAAACAACCTGCCCGAGGTCTCGTCAGAGTACACATCGCCCCATCTTCTGTACAGGATCAGACCGTAGATCATTCCCTGGAACATTCCTATCAGGGTATACAGCGGCAGGAATGCACCGGACGGAT
>CACYBC010000164.1 GCA_902772615.1 uncultured Ruminococcus sp. | reverse complement strand
TGGACACCTCCTGCTGTGTACAGGAAGGTGTCCATGGAAACCTAAAACTTATTAATCCTTTGTCCAGAATTCTGGGTACATATTACAAGGAACGGTCTCTTTGATATCCGGCAAACCTCAAATAGGTATGCGCTAATATATGTACCGTATTTTTCACACTTCCGCAAAATCCGTGTCCATAGCCGCCTGGAGTTCAAGATCCGGGAATGCATTCCTAACGTCAGCGATAACTTCCTCAAACACCGCTTTACGGTCTTTGGCATTGAAGCTGATGACCACGTCAAAGCGCATGGTCTTCTGTTCCTTGTTCAGATAGAATCCGTGCATCTGCTTCACGTGATCATGCGACAGCACGATCTCCCGTACCTTTTTCTGTGTCTCTATTATGTCTTCATCCCTTGTATTCACCGAATATACGCCGATCGCTGTCAGCACGACCTGGTGTTTGAGAAAAACCTCAGTCTGAATACTGCGGATCAGCTGGTCCAGTTCGTCTGCAGAGCAGGTGTCCGGAACTTCTATATGGATCGATCCGTTCCAGACATCAGGGCCATAGTTGTTCAGCACCAGATCATAAGCTCCGTGTACCTGCGGAAAAGAAGATACCGTCCTCTTGATGCTCGCAGTGAGTTCCGGGTCATTCTTTTCACCGAGTATCTGGGATATGGTGTCGCGGAGCATCTCTACGCCCGATTTAATGATCACTGCCGAGATGACTGCGCCGAGCCATGCCTCCAGCGAAACGCCGGACAGCAAAAAGATGCCGGCTGCCACGAGCGTGGAAGCCGAGATGACTGAATCCAGAGTCGCGTCTTCGCCTGAGTTGACCAGAGAGTCGGAATTCACCTTCTCCCCCACGCCCTTAACATAACGTCCGAGAATGATCTTCACCACTACGGCAACGGCAACGATGATGAGCGACACGGTGTTGTATTCCGGTGTCTGCGGATCGATTATCTGCTTTACCGATTCTATAAAAGACGTAACGCCGGCATACAGTACGATCATAGAGATGATCATCGCGCTGAGATATTCTATTCGCCCGTATCCGAACGGATGCTTCTTATCCGGTTCTCTCCCGGCAAGTTTGGTCCCTATGATAGTTATCAGTGAACTGCCGGCGTCCGATATGTTGTTCACAGCATCAAGAACGATAGCGATGGACTTCGTCAGGATCCCGATCACCGCCTTGAAGGCGGCCAGAAACACATTTGCCGTGATCCCGATTATGCTGGTTCTGATTATTGTCTTCTCGCGGGAGCTGTCGCTTCCCGTCATAGCTTCCGCTTTCTGCAGGATATTCATGTTTATAGTTTGCCTCTTTGTCTGATAGGAATGATAGAAAAAAGAGAATCAAGCCTGCATCTTACGCCGAAGGGCTGGGATGCAGGCTTTTTTTCTTCAGTGCTGCGCCTGCTGCGCTTCCAGTTCCGCTTTTCTTTCTCTCTGTCCGTCCTGCCTGTGCGCCAGGGCATCTCCGGTCTCCTTTGCCAGTTTTGCGGCAGCTGTATAGAGTCCGTACTGTTTTTCCTCTGCCAGCTCCGTGTAGCTGGGATCGGTGTGTATGTTTCTGGGGAGTGGAACGTTCTGCTCTCCGGCAAGGATGTCCTGCACCTTGCGGATATCTACGGTGTGCGCTCCGGTCCCGTCCGCAATGGCAACGGCAGCTGCGACTCCGGCTGCCTGTCCTGTCCCCGTGCACTGAGGTATCAGGTTGAGCCAGTCTATTGCGACATTGTCGGTCGACAGGTGTCTTCCCGGTGCGAGAAGATTTTCTACTTTCTGTGCCAGAATCGCTCTGTAGGGTATCTCAACAGGACCGCAGTCGTTTATCTGACAGATAGTGCTGTGCCAGGCAATGACGTCATCATGTTTCTTGGCGAAAGCGAAATCATTGGCTGTCATGACATATTCTCCCTTGAGCCGCTTGGAACAGCGTGTCCCCAGCTGCGGAGCGATGTCATACAGATAGGAATCAGCCCACACATATGGGCATACTTCCTTAAGATAATCCAGCACTTTGTGGATAGACAGCCGTGTCTCGATCTCGGTACGTGTCTGGTCCTCGATCTTTGTGCAATCCATCGGATTGTGATTGTTATTGAACCAGACGATGTTGGGATTGTTGCTGGGCACGAACAGGCCGGAGAATCCCTGTATCTCCGTAATCGCTTTCCTGATCTCGGGAATGAGCTCCGGATGCGCCTGCTGCCACTCGTACCATTTGCTCCAGTTGACTCCGCCGGCTCTCCACACGAGGGCTGTGCCGATAGATCTCGTTCCCAGCTCCGAAAGTCCTGAATACGGAGCTCCTGCCTGGGAGAAAATGTCCCCGTCGCCGGTGGCATCTATGACGAATTTGGCCCTTATGAGTTTTCTTCCTTCTTTAGACTCAAATATGACGCCTTTGATCACATTGTCTTCCACGATAGGTCTTGCTCCCATCGTATGATACATGACAGTGATCCTGTCTCTGAGTTCATAAACCATCTCGTCAAGGATGATCTTGAGCTCATTCGGCTCAAAGTACGGAGCCCTGACAAGCTGTGATTCCTTGCATCCCTCAAAGGTACCTCTGCTGACGCAGTCGATGAAAGATCTCCATCTGTGGACTTTCGCGGGATCGGTGGATCCTATCTCGTCCTCCGTCGGTGCTGTGACTGCGCCGGGGATCTTTGACAGGCGGGTGAACCATTCCTCCTGTATCCCTCTGATATACAGTTTGTTGTACCACGAGAGGTTAGGCATCATTATGACGTAACCGCCGGTCACGTCGCCTCCCATGTATCCGTATCTCTCCATGAGAATTATATTCTTGCATCCGGCTCTTGCTGCCGCCACCGCCGCAGCAGAGCCCGCTGAACCTGCTCCTACCACCAGCAGATCACAGTCCGCGTAGATCGGAAGCTCTCTGGCTTCTTCTATGTATGTGTTGGCCATGCTATATCCTCCCCGATATGTTCTGCTGTCAGGACCATAGTGATCCTGATCATATTGAAAGTGTAACACAGCAAAAGGTCTTAGAAAACGAGTTTCCAAGACCTTTTTCCGATATATGTAACTGATCCAGTCAATCAGCAGAGTACTGCGGATCATCTGTTCTCAGTGTGATCCTTCTTGGCGTTCGCATCTCCGCTGCCGCCTGACAGAGTCCAGTGCCTGTATACGCTTGCCGCGTCCTTTGCAGCGCGGGCCTTCTGAGCAGCCTCTGTATAGAGACCGTACTCATGTTCTACCAGGCATTCCATGTAGCTGGGATCGGTATGAGAGTTCCTGGGAAGCGGAACATCCTGCTCACCAGCAAGTATATCCTGAACTTTGCTGACATTCACTGTATGGGTGGTGCTGCCATCCGCCGCGATGACTGCGGCAGCTACTCCGGCAGCCTGCCCGGTGCCTACGCACTGAGGGATCAGATTGACATTGTCAATGGCGATTGCATCAGCCGAGATGTGTCTGCCCGGAGCAAGGATGTTCTCAACCTTTTGCGGCAGGATCGCGCGGTACGGTATCTCTATCGGCGCGTTGTCGTTCAGAGTATCGACCGTGCAGTGCCAGGCGATCGTATCATCGTATTCCTTCGGGAATGCCCAGTCGTTGGAAGAGATCACGTGCTCACCGACGATACGGTGAGATCCTCTGGTACCGAGCTGAGGAGCTATGTCATACAGGAAAGCGTTGCGGAAGATCTCAGGACAAGCAGTCCTGTAGTATTCTATTACCTTGCGGATCGCCAGACGAGTCTTCATCTCAGTGTCTGTCTGGTCGGCGATCTTGGAGCAGTCATGTTTGGGCTGCCAGTTGTTCATCCAGCTCACGTCATCCGTAGGTCCGTCTATCATTCCCGCGCGGAATCCGTGTATCTCGGCAACCGCGTTGTTCAGTATCCTTCCCTCCTCGGGATGTTCACTGAGCCACTCGCTGAATGCTCTCTTGCTGAAGCCTCCTATGCGGTACACCAGAGCCGTGGATGAGCATCTGCACTCGTCGTCGATTGCAGAAGATGTGGGAGCTCCGGACTGACGGCACAGGTCTGCGTCTCCGGTGGCATCGATAACCACCTTTGCAAGAACCGCCTGACGTCCTTCCTTGCTCTCAAAAATGACGCCCTTGCAGGTGTTGCCCTCCATGATGGGTTTGGTTCCCCAGCTGTGATAAAGAACACGTATGGAATCCCTGTGCTCGTTGAGCATCACATCCATTTCGATCTTCATCTGGTTCGGTTCCACCATAAATCCGTGGCAGATACGGTCGCGTGTCGCGCCACCGACTCCGCGCCAGTACTTCATCAGAAGCGGATCAGTGCTGCCGGTCAGTTCCGTGGGAGGTCCTGCTACGGCACCGGGTATCCTGGAAAGGCGCGTGAACCATTCTTCCTGAAGGCCGCGGACGAAGATCTTGTCGTGGAAAGACAGATTGGGAATAAGCAGTACGTAACCTCCGGTCACATCTCCTCCGCAATAACCATACCTCTCCATGAGTATAACGTTCTTGCATCCGGCGCGTGCTGCTGCGATCGCCGCGCTGTGTCCTGCCGCTCCGCCGCCTACAACAAGGACATCACATTCGTCATATACGGGGATAGTTGTCTGGGGCTCGATATATGTCTTGCCTGTCATCTGTTTACCTCCGGTATGTTTGTCACCATATCAACGCGTTAATAACATTATTATAACCAAATGAACGAGCAAATAGTATTCTGTCTAAACATTGAAACGATCGTATTCTTCTATACAGTCTAGACATCTGTATTCCCCGTTCACCAGACGGATCCAGTTCTCTCCGGTCATTTCGCCACAGCATGCACAGCGATATGAACGGAACAGCTCGGCAGGTCTCGGAAAAGGTCTGGCTTCCTTGACCGTAAACAGATCCTTGTAATCACTTGAGAGAAAATACTCCATAGTGTCTTCCACACCTTCTGGCAAATCATTAAGCAAAAGGCGGAAAGATCTTCCGCTTTCTCTGTCATAAAAAGAATACGCTTCCTTGCCCCGCATATGAAATAGCAGGTTTCCTTTCCCGACACTGCATCCGAGCATCACCTGAATGGCATCTACACCGCATGCATCATTCTCAGCAATACATACCAGCTCTTCATCTTTTGAAAACTGCCTTCCCAAAAGATCCGCCGCATAACGAGCTGCCTGAAATCCGATGGCCAACCCACCGCAGACATGTCCATGAAACTCTGCGCATCTCTTCCACGCTCTATCATCAATCATCTTATTTCTCCTCTGGCATTACATATCATACATTATGTTTAATGTTTTACGTTGAATCCTGTCCTCTACGTATGGCATTAAGCTGTCTTTTTACTGCTGTCAGCTGTGATCTGTGAGGGCCGGAACTGAGTTCGTGCGTCAGATACGCCGGACAGACTTCATCCAGTATCCTGACGCAGTTTGGGTCTGTCCACGGATGGTGCCTGTCTATCTTCTGGATATGAGGATAATTCACTGAAAAAGCCTCAAAATAATCTGAAGGCATATCTGCAGGTATCTTTCCAGTGTTTTTTCTCACATAACCGCCGCTTATGCTCTGATGGAAGTGCATCCCCTTTATAGATCTTTTCAACTCTCCGTGCATGCGGATCATCTTCAGAATGTAATCGATACCTTCCGACTGCGTGCGGATACGGGTATTGGTATTCATCAGATGCCCGGTATCCAGCATGATCCCGACCCTCGGATAGTCTATTCCCGAGAGCAGATACTCTGTTTTCTCCGGATCGGTAAAGGTAAATCCCGGCCACCACTGGTTCTCTACCAGAAAATCAAAGTCCGGTTCGACGCCGCGCAGCAATTCGTTAATAAACTCGATTGCTCCGTCCAGCACTTCCCTGTCTGTATGGAGCCACCGGTATGTATATCCTTCTTCTATGGAGATATCAGACACATGGAACACCACATACGGTGTTTTCATGGACACTGCCAGAGACAGATCATCCCGGAACTGTCTCATAAGATCTTCCGGTTCAGTTCCACGGTAGAATCTTTCCACCATCTCCATACTGCCGAATTTGCGCAGCAGCTGCGGGATATTCTGCCGGTAGAAATCCAACCAGTCAGGATAGAACACCATGTGGTATCCTGCCAGCATTGCGGCCGGGAATTCGGGATCCAGGCTGCCGGGGTCTGAGATACCTTCTATACCGTCCAGTCCAAGGTCTCTTATCAGTTCATTCAATCTGTTCCAGCTGCCGTATGGCGCAATACTGTAGGTACTGATAGGGAAATTGATGCATTGGATCATAACATCTCTCCTGTGTCGGTAAGTAAGACAACATTAAAGGCTCATCCCAGTATTCTTCTGCCGATGAGCCGGTCCGTTATACGCTGTATCCGGTTCCTCAGTCGGAAATCCATGGGGAATACAGTTTTTTCATCCATTGTCTGACATCCAGGCGGTATATATCGTTGACATTATCGTCACTGAACACTTCTTCAGTGTATCCGTATGCCGCTGTCTCACCTTTGTCCAGCAGCAGAGCCTTGCTTCCGTATGCTCTTACGAGTCCGAGGTCGTGTACTACCGACAGAATCGCTCTGTCTTTCCCGGACACCCAGTTTCTAAGCAGATCGAAGACTTCCTTCTGATAGACGAGATCCAGATTGTTCGTAGGTTCGTCCAGGAGAAGCACTTGCGGGTCCTGTGCGAAAAGCTGCGCCAGAAATGCTCTCTGAAGTTCTCCGCCGGAGAGAGTCAGGAGAGATCTGTCAGCGAGCTCCGCAAGGCCTACCTCTCTTATAGCGGTCTCGACCATCTGTTCATCGTTCTCATTCTTGCCACTCATGATACCTTTTCTGTACGGATATCTCCCGAGTCCGACAAGATCCCTGACTGAAAAGGAATACCCGACATTGTGACTCTGAGACAGAGTCCCTATACACAATGCGATCTCTTTGGATCTCATTTCCTTTCTGTCTTTCCCGCAGATGATCACATCTCCGGTATAGGGTGCTATGCCGCTGACAGCTCTTATGAGCGTGGATTTCCCCGCACCGTTTGGCCCGACTACCATCAGCCATTCGCCGCTTTCCAGATCAAGGGAGATATCCCTGAGGATCGCTGATTCGCTGTACGCTACGCTCACTTTTTTCAGCTCAAGAAGGGTCATTCTTCCCTCCTTTTGGTACCGGCAAAGATAAACACGAACAGCACCGCTCCTATGAGTGAAGTGACTGCTCCTATGGGAAGCTCTCTCGGCCGCAGTATCACTCTCGCGACAAGGTCCATTATCATCAGGAAGACAGCGCCTGAGAACAGAGTTGCCGGAAGCAGTCTTCTGTGATTGGGTCCTACTATCATCCTGGTCATATGCGGCACTACCAGACCGACAAACCCTATGGAACCTCCTATGGATACACAGGTCCCTATAAGCGCAGACACCGCGATAAGTATCACGAGCCTGGTAGATCTGATATTGATACCTATGCTTCTGGCATTATCCTCACCTATCGCGAAAGCGTTCAGTTCTTCTGCTTTTGAGAGTATAACCGTTCCAAAGAAGACAAGCACCGTGAGAAGGATCAGCGCTTCAGTGTACGTGCTTCCCTGAAGGGATCCCATTGTCCAGAAAGTGATCGATCTGATCTTTTCTGACGCAAATGTGGTGATGAACATGATGATGCTGGAGATGAACATCGAGTAGATGACGCCCAGCAGAACGATCGTGTTGGTGGAAAGCGAATAATCCAGACGGTATGCCAGAAACAGGATCAGCATTATCGACCCGAATGCGAACAGCATAGCCATCACCGTTGCCCCTGCAAGAGACAGGAACGGGATACTGATATCGAATGCTATGGCTATGATCGCACCAAGCGCTGCTCCGGAGGATACCCC
>CACYBC010000163.1 GCA_902772615.1 uncultured Ruminococcus sp. | reverse complement strand
CTGATCCGGGAACTGGTGCCGGATGAGCCCTATGCCGGGGGCTGGCTCAAGAAACTTGGGCCGGTGATCTCGGTGCTGACTTCATTCATAAAGTCCTTCGTCCTTAAGCTGCTGTACTTTTTCGTTCTCATATTCCCGGCCGCCGCGATGTTCTCAAAGGGCGGAGCCGAGGAGCCGGAGAGGGCGTTCATCCACATATTCCTGTTCCTGTCGCTGACAGGAGCGGTGCTGAACAGCAGCTGGATGTCCAGCGACCTCGATTCCTACTACGCGGTGTTCCTCATGAGGATGAACGCGCGGGATTACGCGCTGACCGAGCTTGCTTTCGAGTACATAAGGACATTCTTCGGAGACCTGGCCGTGCTGATGATCCTGCGCCGCTTCATCTACAGGACCGAAGGCATATTCGTCCCGTTTTATGTGATCGCGCTGATGTCGCTGCTGCCTTCGCTGCTCAAGACATCCGTCTCTCTTCTCAAGATCCTCTTCCACAGGAAAAAGGGAAGGATACCCGGAGCCTCCAGCGATCCGCTGATCGTTTATCCCGCTCTTATCCTGCCCCTTGCGGCAGCATACGTACTACCGGCCTTCGGGATAACGCTCAGCGTCAGGGCATCGGTCATCGCCATGGCTGCATCGGTCCTTCCGGCCGCGCTGTCCCTCTTCTTCCTGATCAGGGCGGGGGAATACAGGGAGATCCTCAGGACGAACCAGTTCAGTTCACTGTTCACCGAGTCCACGCAGCAGAGGCTGCAGACCGGATATCAGAACGACATTGTCGTCGGTGACGAGAAGTTCCCGGGACTTGAGGGCTGCAATTTCCTCAACGCGGTGTTCGTAAGCCGCCACAGGAAGATGCTATGGCAGCGCTCAAAGGTGATATCCCTGATCCTGGCCGTCATCATGGCCGCAGCCCTGATCGCCTGCGTATTCATCTCAGATCTCAGGGAGTACGTCAACAGCCATCTGAGTGCTGTGACCGTGCCTCTGCTCTATGTCATGTACATAATCAATACGGGACAGAACCTTACCCAGATCATGTTCTACAACTGCGACCACAGTCTGCTGACATACAGGTTCTACCGCAGGCCCGATGTCATTCTGTCGCTCTTCACCGCGAGGTTGCGCACCTGCATGCTGGTCAACCTGCTGCCGGCTTCCGTGATCGCCGCGGGGCTTCCGCTCATGCTGTTCCTCACGGGAGGCACTCCGAGGCCCTACGAGTACTTACTGATCCCGGCCGCCGTTCTGCTGATGTCGGTGTTCTTCTCGGTGCACTATCTGGTGCTCTACTATCTGCTTCAGCCCTACAACGCAGCTCTCGAGATGAGGGATCCCGCCTACAGGATCATAGCGGGCGTGACCTACGCGGTGTGCTACTACGCGGGGCAGATAAGCCACATCACAACGCCGCTGCTCTTCACTCTCATAATAATGGCGTTCTGCGTCATATACGTGCCGGTATCGCTGGTGCTTGTGTACAGATACGCTCCGCAGTCCTTCCGCATAAGGGAGTGAGTCTTGTCAAAAGACACAGGTCTGCTATAATCAGAAAAAAAGAAGGAGATACCGGGATGAGGATCTGACTGCACTTGAGACATTGCACACCACGGGGCTGCGGCCCCTGTTTTCCGGTGCAGCGTTTCAGACAGTCAGAACAGCATCATCCGCTCCGGGACCTATGTCCCGGGTGTTATCTGCTGTGATGGCCTGGCGCTGCGCGCCGGGCCGTTTTTTGCGAGGTAATGATGATCCAGCTAAAGAACATAGAACTCATGCACAGCAGAGACCTCACCGTCATGGTGAAGGATCTTTCCTGTACCTTCAACAGCGGCGACAAAGCCGTGATTATAGGGGAAGAGGGAGAGGGCAAATCCACTCTTCTCAAATACATATATGATCCGTCTCTCGTTGCGGACTACGCCGAGTGCTCGGGGGACGTCCTGCTGCTGTCGGAGAAGACGGCGTACCTTCCGCAGACTCTGCCTGATGATCTGAGAGACGTTCCGGTGGAGGGATACCTCGGACCCGGCATCGAGGAGAGCTTCTACGACCCGGATCTGTCCTCCTGTCTCTGGATGCTCGCTCCGGAAGGGCCGGACAGCTTCGCCGGAAGAGCGATGTCCACTCTGTCGGGCGGCGAGAAGATCAGGGTCCAGCTCATAAAGATACTCTCCGGGGCTCCGACGGCTCTGCTTCTGGACGAGCCCTCCAACGACATAGACATAGAGGCCCTGGAGCTGCTGGAGAAACTTATAAACAGCTTTAAAGGCATAGTGCTCTTCATATCCCACGACGAGACGCTCATATCGAACACCGCCAACATGGTCATACACATTGAGCGTCTCAACCGCAGGACCGAACCCAGATGCACCGTGGCGAGGACCGGCTATGAAGAATACGTCTCACGGCGGAACAGGGCATTCGAGAAACAGGCGCAGCAGGCTCAGAACGACCTGCGGGAGAAGCAGATACGCGACGAGAAGATAGACCGCATACAGAAGAGCGTGCAGTCCGCGATGGAGAATGTAAGCAGAAGGGACCCGGGCACCGGAAGGCTCCTCAAGAAGAAGATGAGGTCAGTCAAGTCAATGGAGCGGCGGTTCAGCCGCGAGGACGAGGACATGGCCGAGATGCCGAGATCCGAGCTTCCCATTAACTTCATACTGAGCCCGGAAAAGGACCTGCCGGAAGGGAAGACGGTGCTGGACCTGCAGACGGACATTCTGGAGAAGGAGGACGGCTCCGGCGTGCTCAGCCGAGGCATAAAGCTCTTCGTGAGAGGGCCCCGCAGGATATGCATAACCGGCCGCAACGGCTGCGGCAAGACCACCCTGATAAGAATGATCGTCTCGTCGCTGCAGGGCAGGAGCGACATCACCTGGGAATACATGCCCCAGGATTACGCCGACAGTCTCGATATGGAACGCACTCCGGTGGACGCCGTGTGCGACAGCTGGGACCCGGATGACAGGAAGAAGGCCAGGAACCACCTGGCGGCGCTGCGTTTTACGGCGGACGAGATGGACCACAGGGTATCGGATCTCTCCTCCGGACAGCAGGCCAAGCTCTTCCTGCTGAGGATGGAACTAAACTCTCCCGACCTGCTCATCCTGGACGAGCCCACCAGAAATCTGTCCCCGCTGTCCGGTCCCGTGATCAGACAGATGCTCAGGAACTACGGCGGCGCCATCATATCCGTCTCCCATGACAGAAGATACATCCGGGAAGTCGCCGACACTGTACTGGAGCTTGGACCAGACGGTCTCACGGATGTCACCGACCGTTTCAGAACAGGCGTTTGACATATACCCCATGGGGGTATATAATGGATGCCGGTAAAGTGAGGTATAAGGATGAGCGAGAAGTGCTGCAGCTGCACTCAGAGGACGAAAGAGCGCAGCGAGAAGGAATATAAGGACCTGACCAACAGGCTGAGCAGGATCGAGGGCCAGGTGAGAGGCATCAGGAAGATGCTGGAGGAAGACGCGTACTGCCCGGACATCATGGTCCAGGTGGCAGCGGTCAAGTCTGCACTGGACGGATTCAATTCTGTCCTCCTGGCCAACCACATAAAGACCTGCGTCGTGGACGACCTGCGCAACGGCGATGAGGATTCCATAGACGAGCTCATCGGCACCATAAGAAAGATATCAAAATAAGGGAGAGGATAATGGAACAGTATAACGTTACCGGCATGAGCTGCGCCGCATGCAGCGCGAGGGTCGAGAAGGCCGTAAACGGCGTTCCCGGCGTCACTTCGTGCTCCGTGAGCCTTCTGACCAACTCAATGGGAGTGGAGGGCACCGCGTCGGCAGCTGACATAATCTCTGCCGTGGAAAAAGCGGGGTACGGCGCTTCCCTCAAGGGAGCTCAGGCAAAGAAGAACGGATCGTATTCCGATGTCATAGCGGCGAACGAGGATGCACTCAGGGACAAGGAGACGCCAAAGCTCAGAAAGAGGCTCTTCGTGTCGCTGGGATTCCTGCTG
>CACYBC010000162.1 GCA_902772615.1 uncultured Ruminococcus sp. | reverse complement strand
TATTCTTCACTAAAAAGGATAGTATTGGAGGCAGGCGCTCCTCCCACGACTGAAGTCACGGGTCTCCGCGCCTGATTTAGAATGAAACCTAACACTAACAACAGAAACAGGGGAATGGCGATACTGGCCGCTCTGGCGCTGCTCATATCGCTGCTCTATCTGTACAAGACGGCAAGTTCGAACGGACCTCAGTATTCCGAGATAATCCAGCTGTTCAAGGATCAGAAAGTCACTGAATTCACGCTCAACCTGGGTTCGGGACTCCTGACATACAAGCTGAACGGAGATACAGCCTTCAAGACCTACAAGGTCCCCAGCGTGGATCTGTTCATCTACAATACGGAAGATTACATAGCCCAGTACAACTCGATACACTCCGAGCCCATGAAGTATGACCTAATACAGTCCACTTCCTGGCTCAGCGTGATCATCAACTGGCTGCCGATGCTCATATCCGTCGTGATGCTCGTGATGTTCTACATATCGATGTCCCAGCAGGGCGGCGGCAGGATCAACAACATAAGCAAAGCCAGAGTCCAGAGCGAGAATGAAGGCAGAAAAGTAACATTCAACGAAGTGGCCGGCGCGGAAGAGGAGAAAGAGGAGCTCCAGGAGATCATCGACTTCCTCAAGAATCCCGCAAAATACAACAAGCTCGGCGCGAAGATTCCCAGCGGTGTGCTGCTGATAGGCCCTCCCGGAACAGGAAAGACACTGCTCGCGAGAGCGGTCGCAGGCGAGGCAGGATGCCCGTTCTTCTCCATCTCCGGCTCGGATTTCGTTGAGCTGTATGTCGGCGTCGGCGCGGCCAGGGTCAGAGACCTCTTTGACAAGGCCAAGCGCAACCGCCCGAGCATCGTCTTCATCGACGAGATCGACGCTGTCGGCAGACAGCGCGGCACCGGTCTCGGCGGTGGTCATGACGAGAGGGAGCAGACCCTCAACCAGCTGCTCGTGGAAATGGACGGATTCGGAATCAATGAAGGCGTCATAGTCATGGCAGCCACCAACAGATCCGACATACTTGACCCGGCTCTTCTGAGACCCGGACGTTTCGACCGCCAGATCTACGTCGGATATCCCGACGTAAAGGGCAGGGAGGAGATCCTGAAGGTCCACTCCAGAAGGAAGCCTCTAGGACCTGATATCGACCTCGGCATCATAGCCAAGAGCACAGTGGGATTCACGGGAGCCGATCTCGAGAACCTCCTCAACGAAGCCGCTCTTCTCGCCGCAAGGAAGAACAAGAAGGCCATAACCCAGGAAGAGATCGAAGAAGCCAGCATAAAGGTCATAGTCGGACCTGAGAAGCGCTCAAGGGTGGTACATGAGAAGGAGCGCAGGCTCACAGCCTACCATGAAGCCGGCCACGCCATAGCGACCTACTTCGCGACTCCCGAGGCCCCCGTTCAGCAGATATCCATCATCCCCAGGGGAGCTGCGGGCGGATATACCCTCAGCGTTCCCGAAGAGGACATAAACTATCAGACAAAGAACGAGATGCTCGGCAACATTGTTACGCTCCTCGGCGGACGTGTGGCTGAACAGAAAGTTCTGGATGACATCTCCACCGGAGCTTCCAATGACCTGGAGAGGGCTACAGCCATTGCAAGAAGCATGGTCACGAGATACGGATTCTCTGACAAGCTGGGACCGGTGGTCTACGGAAGCCAGAGCGAGGTGTTCCTAGGAAGGGACTTCACGCAGTCCCGCAACTACTCGGAACAGATAGCCACAGACATCGACGTGGAGATCCGCAATATAGTAGAGGAGTGCTACGACAGATGTTCCGCCATACTGGAAGAGCACATGGACAAGCTGCATGAGGTCGCGAACAGGCTCATGACAGTGGAGAAGATAGAGGGCGACGAATTCCAGAAGCTCATGAAGGGCGAGGCTGAGGAGGCTCCGGAAGGGCCTGAAACGGCAGCCGTTCAGACGGAGGAAGAGACAGCCGCGGAGATCCGGGAAGAGGATTCTCCCGCTGCAGTACAGCCTGCTGCGGACGACGTCCCGCAGGATCCCGCAGAATAAAACATAACCACAACATCTTGTGTCCCGACAGCCTTTTGAGGCAGCCGGGACACTTCCTTTTGTGGTGCTGAGATGCTATAATACTACAGATAATGGATTAATATTGCTATCAATACGGAGAGACAATGGCTACAAAGACAAAAGTCTACGACAACACCAGTATCAAGTCGCTCAAAGGCGCTGACCGTGTAAGGAAACGTCCTGCCGTCATATTCGGCTCCGACGGCCTTGACGGCTGCGAGCAGAGCATCTTCGAGATCATCAGTAACTCCATAGACGAGGCAAGAGAAGGCCATGGTGACAAGATCATCGTGACCAGATACAATGACTGCTCCGTCGAAGTCGAGGACTTCGGAAGGGGCATACCGGTGGATTACAACGAGAATGAGAAGGAGTATAACTGGAAGCTCCTGTTCTGTGAACTGTATGCCGGAGGAAAGTATGACAACGACAAGGGAGCGAACTATGAGTTCTCTCTCGGACTCAACGGGCTGGGGCTCTGCGCGACGCAGTACGCATCCGAATACATGGACGTGGAAGTCTTCCGTGACGGATTCAGGTATGAGCTGCACTTCAAGAAGGGCAATCCCGTCGGGAAGATGATCAAGGATGAGGCTGTCAAGAAGAGCAGGCACGGCACGAGGATCTGCTGGAGACCCGACCTCAAGGTGTTCACCGAGATAGATGTTCCTTCGGAGGTCTACGAGGATCTGCTCAAGCGTCAGGCGATAGTCAACGCCGGAGTGTCCTTCGTGTTCCGCAATCAGGCAGATAACGGAGATTTCGATACCAAGACCTTCTATTATGCGAACGGCATAGCCGATTATGTGAACGAACTGGCCGGAAGCGATGCCATGACAGGCATACAGACCTGGACGGGAGAAGCCAGAGGCCGCGACAGGGAGGACCTGCCGGACTACAATGTCAGGATGTCCTTCGCGCTGGCTTTCTCAAACAAGACTCAGGTCATGGAGTATTACCACAACTCCAGTTACCTTGAGCACGGCGGTTCTCCGGAGAGGGCGATCAAGACCGCTTTCGTCAACCAGATAGACGCTATCATCAGAGACAGGAAGCTGTACCGCAAGAACGAGACCAGGATCACGTTCCAGGATATCCAGGACTGCCTCATCATAATCTCGAACAGCTTCTCGAACGTTACCAGTTACGAGAACCAGACCAAGAAGGCGATAACCAACAAGTTCATCTATCAGGCGATGGTGGATTTCCTCAAGAGGAATCTTGAGGTCTACTTCATCGAGAACAAGATGGAGTCCGACGCCATCGCGAACCAGGTCCTCATAAACAAGCGCAGCCGCGAGAATGCCGAGAAGACGAGGCTGCACATCAAGAGCACCATGCAGGCATCCTCCGATTTCACGAGCAGGATCAACAAGTTCGTCGACTGCCGCAGCAAGGACGTTGCGGAGAGGGAACTGTTCATCGTCGAGGGAGACTCCGCTCTCGGAGCCTGCAAGCAGGGCAGGGATGCCCAGTTCCAGGCGATCATGCCTGTAAGGGGAAAGATACTCAACTGTCTGAAGGCTGAGTACGACAAGATCTTCAAGAGCGACATCATAACGGATCTGGTCAAGGTGCTGGGCTGCGGTGTGGAAGTCAATTCAAAGGCCAATAAAGATCTCTCCACATTCGACATCGATAATCTCAGATGGAACAAGGTCATAATCTGCACCGATGCCGACGTTGACGGGTTCCAGATAAGGACGCTCATACTGACCATGATCTACAGGCTCATGCCGTCGCTCATCGATCTCGGATACGTGTACATAGCCGAGTCGCCTCTGTACGAGATCACCACAAGAAGCATGACCTACTTTGCATACGATGAATCGGAACGCGCCGAGATCCTTGAGAAGATAGGATCCGAGAGATACACCCTGCAGCGCTCAAAAGGGCTCGGAGAGAACGAGCCTGACATGATGTGGCTGACCACCATGAACCCGGCCACCAGAAGGCTTATCAAGGTCACTCCGGCTGATGCGGAGGAGACCGCGACCATGTTCGATATCCTGCTGGGGGACAACCTGGCCGGAAGGAAGGAATACATCGCACTGCACGGAAACGAATACCTAGAAGAACTTGATGTGAGCTGAGGAGTAAGATGCCTAGAAAGAAAAAGGATCCAGAGACAAAGCCTGTCGCGGCGCCGGAAGAGGAGAGCGTATATATTGCGGGCGCCGGTATCACAAGGGAAGACGACGTAGCGGAGACTCTCCGCAAGAACTACATGCCCTATACCATGAGCGTCATAATCTCCCGAGCGATCCCGGAGATAGACGGCTTCAAGCCGTCCCATCGCAAGCTCCTTTACACCATGTACCAGATGGGACTGCTTACCGGACAGAGGACCAAGTCGGCCAACGTCGTCGGTCAGACCATGAAGCTCAACCCTCACGGCGACCAGGCCATCTACGAGACCATGGTCAGGATGGCGCGCGGCAACGAGACGCTGCTTCACCCGTATGTGGACAGCAAGGGAAACTTCGGCAAGGCATACAGCCGTGACATGGCCTATGCCGCATCCAGGTACACCGAGGTAAAACTCGCAAAGATTGCCGAGGAGCTGTTCAGGGACATCAACAAGGATACCGTCGACTTCGTTCCGAACTACGACAACACCATGAAGGAGCCGACTCTCCTGCCGGCAACCTTCCCCTCAGTTCTGGTCAACTCCAACCTCGGCATAGCCGTAGGCATGGCCAGTTCGATCTGCCCGTTCAACCTCGCCGAGGTCTGCGAGACTACGGTCGCGCTTCTGAAGGACCCGGAACATGATATATCGCTCACGCTGAAGGCTCCGGATTTTCCCGGAGGCGGCATCCTGCTCAGGGATCCCGACGTTCTCAGGGAAGTCTATGAGAACGGCCGCGGAAGCTTCAGGATCAGATCCAAGTACGAGTATTTCAAGGAGAACCGCTGCATTGAAGTGACCGAGATCCCGCCCTCCACTTCTGTGGAAGCGATCATGGACAAGGTCATAGAGCTTGTCAAGAGCAACAAGGTCAAGGAGATAGCGGATATCCGCGACGAGACGGACAAGACCGGTCTCAAGATCGCCATCGACCTTAAGAGGGGAGTGGATCCCGACGAGTTCATGCGCAAGATGTTCAAACTCACTCCTCTCGAGGATACCTTCTCATGCAACTTCACGCTGCTGATAGACGGAGTGCCGAAACTCCTCGGAGCGAGGGACATCCTTCTTGAGTGGATAAACTTCCGCCGCAAGTGCATCGCAAGAAGGACGCAGTACGAACTCGACGGAAAGCTTGCAAGACTGCATCTGCTGGAAGGCCTGGAGAAGATACTTCTCGATATCGACAAAGCCATCAAGATCATCCGCGAGACGGAAGAGGAGAAGGATGTCATCCCCAACCTCATGATCGGGTTCGGGATCGACGAGATACAGGCGAACTTCATCGCGGAGATACGCCTGAGGCATCTCAACAGGGAGTACATCCTCACCCGCGTGGCCGAGACCGAGCAGATCCGAAAGGATATAGATGAACTCAGGGAGATACTCGGAAACCAGAGACTGATCGACCGCATCATCATGAAGGAACAGGCCGAGGTCGCCCAGAAATATGCGCAGCCGCGCAAGACCAAGCTGGCTGACTTCTTTGAGGAGGATAACGCGGAAGAAGAGGACAAGGTGCCTGATTACCCCGTTACGATCTTCTACACCAGGGAGGGCTACTTCAAGAAGATCACGCCTCTGTCTCTCAGGATGAGCGGCGCTCAGAAGCTGAAGGACGGGGATGTGATAATAGATACCATAGAGTGCAAGAACGACATCAACCTGCTGTTCTTCACGAACCTGAGGAATGTTTACAAGGCCAGAGCCGCCGACTTCGACGAGACCAAGGCCAGCGTGATCGGCGACTATGTGCCGTCAAAGCTCGGGATGGCGGAAGGGGAGACCTGTGTGGGAATGATCGCCACTGCCTCGTTCAAGGGCTACGGCGTATTCTTCTACAGCAACGGCAAAGCGGCGAGGGTGCCTCTCGATGCCTATGAGACGAAGCTGAACCGAAAGAAGCTCACCGGAGGCTACTCTGCAAAGGGCGAGCTCGTGAGATCGGTAGGCATAGAGGAGGACGACGAGTTCGCGCTGTTCTCCACCAACGGGAGATGTCTCATGCTCAGCAGCGCACTGATCCCTGTCAAGACCACGAAGAGCACTCAGGGCGTACAGGTGATGACGCTGAGAAAGGGACAGACCGTTAAGGAAGTGAGCTCCGCTTCCGTGATAAAGAAGGAATCCAAGCACAGATACCGCTCAAAGAACCTGCCTGCCGCAGGAGCGCTGTTCCATGACACCGACGCAGCGGACGGCATTCAGAGGGAATAAAAACTGTTGCTTTTTGCATATGCCTGTGTTATGATTGCCTTTGCCACTAACTGGAGGACTATCATGAGTATTTTAGAGATCATAGGCGGAGCGATGCTGCTCCTTTGCAGTCTTGCTATCGTCCTTTTCGTTTCATTGCAGTCAGAGAAATCCGACGGACTTTCCGGTGCCATAGCCGGCGGCTCCGATTCTTCATTCGGAGGAAGAGGGAACACCAATGATGAGAAGCTCGCGTCCATCACAAGAGTCTTTGTTATCGTGTTCTTCGTCCTTACGCTGATAGTCAACGTATTCGTCCTGATCAGCAATAAATGATCTGACATGAAAAATCAGGCCCCTGAATGCGAAAGCATCCGGGGGCTTTGTATAAAAAAGAAGGAGACCGGGGAATACCGATCTCCTGTATTATCGGAAAGCGACCAGATCTGTAAGCCGGGTTCTGTCGAGGACGGCAATCTATCTCGACTGAATGTCGCCATTCAGCTCCAGCCACGCTACTGAACACGCCGGGCAGGCGTATATGTTCAATTCGGTGTTGCTCCGGATAGGGTTTACATGGCCATGACGTCTCCGCCATGCCGGTGAGCTCTTACCTCGCCTTTCCACCTTTGCCTGATAAGATCAGGTAGTATATCTCTGTTGCACTTTCCCTGAAGTCGCCTTCGGCTGCCGTTAGCAGCTATCCTGCCCTGTGGAGCCCGGACTTTCCTCACGTAACAACGCGCTGCCGTCTGATCTGCTCGCAGGGGGTATAATAACACATCAGACCTTCCATTTAAAGCGTTTTTTGAACGGAACTGTTCAAGCGGAGTTATAAAAAATGAACGAAACAGTATTCAACAGGATGCTTTCCGCGGTTCAGAAACCTGCCAGATATACCGGCGGGGAACTCGGCGCGGTGTACAAGGATCCGGATTCGGTGGACATCAGGTTCGCCTTCTGCTTCCCCGACCTCTATGAGATAGGGATGTCAAGTCAGGCGACGCAGATACTCTACAGCGTGCTCAACAAGGACGACAGCATCTGGTGCGAGAGATTCTTCGCGCCATGGTTCGACATGCGCGAGCAGATGCTGACGGAAGGCGCAGAGCTGGTTTCCCTTGAGAGCAGGACGCCTCTCAATAAGTTCGATGTGATAGGATTCACTCTGCAGTACGAGATGTCCTATACCAATGTCCTGTACATGCTCGAACTGGGAGGGATAAAACTGTTCAGCAGAGAGAGAGGGGAAGGGGATCCGTTCGTGGTCGGAGGAGGCCCCTGCACCTGCAATCCGGAACCCATGGCGGAGTTCTTCGACATGTTCTCCCTGGGCGACGGAGAGGAGACTGACAACGAGATATGCCACTGCATAGCGGAATGCCGCCGCAAGGGACTGGACCGCAGACAGACACTGATCGCCTGTGCCTCCATAGAAGGTGTGTACGTTCCCTGTCTGTATGAGCCGGAGTATCTTCCGGACGGTAGACTCAAAGGATACAATGCACTGGATGGGGCTCCCGCGCTTCCCGTGAGGAAGAGACTGTTCATGGACATGGACAAGGCTCCGTATCCGCTCGATCCGATAGTTCCCTCGATGTCGGTCATCCACGACCGGCCCAGCGTAGAGGTCCTGCGAGGATGCATACGCGGCTGCAGGTTCTGCCAGGCTGGATTCATATACAGGCCCTTCAGATGCAAGGACGCATCGCTCATCTGCACCCAGGCCAGGGCTCTGATAGACAACACGGGCTATGATGAGATATCCCTGCTTTCGCTGTCCACGAGCGACCACCCGCATCTGGAAGACATACTTGACGGACTTATAGACTGGAGCGTTGAGAAAAAGGTCAATCTCTCACTTCCTTCGCTCAGAGTCGACTCGTTCTCCGGCACTCTGGCTCAGAAACTCAGACAGGTGCGCGAGAGCGGTCTTACGTTTGCGGCTGAGGCAGGAACGCAGCGGCTGAGGAACGTGATCAACAAGAACATAACGGAGGAAGAGATACTCAGCGGCTGCGAAGACGCCTTCATGAACGGCTACACCGCGGTAAAGCTCTACTTCATGCTCGGACTGCCCACTGAGACGGACGAGGACGTCCTGGCCATATCCGCGCTGTGCCAGAAGATAGTGGATCTGTTCTACTCTCTGCCGAACAGGCCGAAGGGAAGGTCGGTGACGGTGTCCGCCAGCGTATCATGCTTCATCCCGAAGCCCAAGACGCCCTTTGAGTTCTGCGGATTCAACGGAGTCGAGGAGCTGAGAAGGAAACAGCAGATGCTGGTCGGAAGCGTGAGGTCCAGAAAGATAGATATCAGCTATCACGATTCGGAGACCAGTTACATAGAGACAGTGCTGGCAAAGGGTGACCGCAGAGTGCATGAGGCCGTCCTTGCGGCATACCGGGAGGGCTCCATTTTTGACGGATGGAGCGAGGGATTCAGCTATGAAAAGTGGCTGGAAGCCTTCAGAAAGAGCGGCATAGACGCCGATTTCTACGCCCTTCGCGAAAGGGATTTCGATGAGTTCGAGCCCTGGGACACAGTCGACTACGGGGTCACAAAATCATTCCTGAAGAGGGAGTACGAGAAGGCGACGAAGGCGCAGACGACGCCCAACTGCAGGGAGATGTGTTCCGGATGCGGCGTCAACAGATTCACGGGGAGGGAATGCTTTGCAGAACGTTAGAGTTTTCTTCAGAAAGACCGGCGATGCCAGGTTCCTGTCCCACCTGGACGTGATGCGCTGCTTCACAAGAGCGCTCAAGAGGAGCGGCTTCAACGTGTGGTATACCCAGGGATTCAATACTCACATCTATCTCATGTTCGCCAGTCCTCTTTCGCTGGGATTTGAGAGTGAATACGAACCGATGGATTTCAGGATAGTAGACGACGAGCCTGTCGCGGAGAGCGAGGTCGTCGAGCGTCTCAACTCGGGATTGCCGAGGGGGCTCACTGTGTTCGCGGCTTCCGCTCCTGAGCATGAGCATACGGACGCAGCATTCAGCGAGTGGGAGATCAGAGTGTCCGGAGATGCCGATGCGATGTCTTCATCTTTCAGGGAGTTCATATCGAAGGATGAGATCCCGGTGACGAGGAAGAACAAGAAGGGCGTGGAGAAGACTGAGAACGCCGTTGAGTACATCAAGAAGATATCCTTTGATACGGAAGAGGGCTGTCTCGTGATCCGCGCTGTGCTGAAGAGCGATACATCGTCTTCACTCAACCCGTCGCTGCTCCTCAATACGTTCCTGAACGAATATGGTCTCCGTGCGGAGGACATAAGGATAACCAGAAAGAGCCTGCTCCTTCAGGATCTGACGATTTTTAAGTGAAAAAGCCTTGCAATACCGAAAGACTAGTGATAGTATATTAAGGCTTGCTATTTATTAGCACCGCCTTTCCCGGCGGGGTTGATGTGCAAAATACATTAAGCTGACAGTCCTCTGCCCGATAAGCCGGCACGAATGTCTGAATATGGGAGGAATGGAAAAAATGGATGCGATCAAGCTTATGTCGCAGGATTCTCTTAAGGCAGAAAAGCCGGTATTTGAGATCGGTGATACCGTCAGGGTCCACGTGAGGATCGTCGAAGGTTCCCGCAGCAGGATCCAGGTCTACGAAGGTATCGTCATTGCGATGAAACACGGCGGAGTATCAGAGACTTTCACAGTCCGCCGCACTTCTTACGGCGTTGGTGTTGAACGTGTATTCCCGGTCAACAGCCCCAATGTCGAAAAAGTCGAAGTGGTCCGTCACGGACAGGTCCGCCGCGCGAAGCTCTACTTCCTGCGCCAGCGTACCGGCAAGTCCGCCAAGCTCAAGGAAAGAATCTAACTTTCAACATCCGGGAAGGAACGCCAGTTCCTTCCTTTCTGTTATAATTCGGAAAGTCAGGCAGCACGATGGAAGAGAAGAGGAGAAAAACAGCTGTATCGATCTGCGAGTGGATGGATGCCGCCGTATTTGCGGTGGTCGTCTGCGTCGTGATATTCTCCCTGTTCATAAAGGTGTTCACAGTGAACGGATCTTCCATGGAGCCCACATATGTTGAAGGCGACCGGGTATTCTCTCTGCTGTGCAGATTCAGCGTGTCCGGCGGCGACGTGATAGTCACGGATGATCACAACGGACTCAGGGAGCCCCTCATCAAGAGAGTCATCGCCACGGAGTTCCAGAAAGTAGAGATGGATCCAGATACGGGAGAGATCAGGGTGGACGGCAAAGTGGTGGATGTTCCCGTAGCCACGACGACCGCGAACCTCAAGGGCGACATCAGCTACCCGTTCTATGTCCCTGCGGGCTATGTCTTTGCCATAGGGGACAACAGAGAGATGTCCCTTGACTGCAGGTACAGTCAGTGCGGGCTGATCGACAACAGAAGCATTGTCGGAGTGGTATTCTACGCCAGCTGAGAAAGGATGTCTGACAGGATCCATATGACAGCTGTCTGAGGTACATGGTCAAGCCCATGCGCCTCATTTCTTTTGAAAGAAAGTCTTGCGAGGAGGAGGGAAACGAAAAGTGAGCGAGAACAATACCAAGATAAACTGGTACCCAGGCCACATGGCCAAGACCATGCGACTGATCTCCGCTGAGATCAGGAACGTCGAGGCAGTGGCAGAGATCATAGATGCGAGGATCCCTTTCTCCAGCCAGAACCCGAATCTGAGGAGGATCTGCGGCAGGAAGCCCAGGTTCTTCGTCCTCAACAAGGCGGATCTCGCTGATGAAGAGATGACCAGGGAATGGATCAGGTTCTTCAGCTCGAAGGGATACGGAGCCATCTCCCTTAACGGGAAAAAGAGCACGGAAAAGAAGAAGCTCATAGCGGCTCTTGATTCCTTCGTGGATGAACATGTCAGGAAGAGAGCGAACGAGAAGCCGAGGATCATGTTCGTCGGTGTCCCGAACGTCGGGAAATCCACCGTGATCAACATGATCATGGGACAGAACATAGCCAAGGTGGAGAACCGCCCCGGAGTGACAAGGGGAAAGCAGTGGCTCTCGGCTGAGAAGTTCGAGCTTCTGGACATGCCGGGCGTGCTGTGGGAGAAGTTCACCGACATGAAGACAGCCTACAACCTGGCATATACCGGTGCCATCAGGGATGATGTCTTCGACATGGAGGCGGTGGCTTCATCCCTCCTGGATGAGCTGCATGAGACATCCGCGCAGACCCTCAATTCACGTCTTAAGATCACGGATGAGGATTTCGTCTCGGGATATGACCTGCTGGAGGTCATAGCAAGACAGAGAGGGTTCCTGCAACGCGGGGGAGTCGGGGACACAGAGAAGGCTGCAAAGGCAGCCCTGACAGATCTGCGCGACGGGAAGTTCGGCAGGGTGACCCTGGAGGCTCCAAGATGGTGAAGGAGGAGCTTTATTCCTATGACCGTGAGCTGCGCTCCGGCCTGGGGGTATTCTGCGGTGTTGATGAGGCCGGAAGAGGACCTCTGGCGGGACCGGTATGCTGCGCTGCGGTGATACTGCACCCGGAGAGCCGTTTCGACTGGCTGGACGACTCCAAGAAGGTCACGGCGCTCAGGAGAGAAGCTCTGTTTGAGCAGATAGAGAAGGAAGCGGAGGCTTTCCATATAGAGCTCATAGACAATGAGACGATAGATGAGATAAACATACTTCAGGCGACCATGCTCGGCATGAAGAGATGCATAGAAGCACTGGGCTGCGGCGCTGCGGCCGTAGACGGGAACCGTGTTCCCGACACCGCCGCCAGATGCATCAGCGTCATCAAGGGAGATGCGCATTCCGCGTCCATCGCTGCAGCTTCCATACTCGCAAAGGTCACCAGGGACCGGTTCATGGATGAACTGGACCGCCAATATCCCCAGTACGGCTTCGGATCGCATAAGGGGTATCCAACAAAGGCGCATTACGAAGCTATCAGAAGATACGGGATCACGGAATATCACCGGAGATCCTTCCTTAAGAACCTGCACTGAAAACGAGAGGTCAAATCCGCACATGGCGCTGTTCGTGATATCAGACCCGCACCTCTCATTCGGCGTAGACAAGCCGATGAACATTTTCGAGGGGTGGGGGAACTATGAGAAAAGGCTCGCAGAGAACTGGACGGGATCTGTAGGGCCTTCCGACAGTGTGGTCATCCCCGGGGACATAAGCTGGGGACTGGATATAAACGAGACTCTGCCGGATCTGAGGTTCATTGACGAACTGCCCGGGACCAAGTACATCCTCAAGGGCAACCACGACCTGTGGTGGCCGACGATGAAGAAGCTCACCGCGTTCCTTGAGGAGAACGGCATCAGCAGCATAATACCGGTATTCAGGAACGCTTATGAGGCCGAGGGAGTGGCCGTCTGCGGGACCAGGAGCTGGTTCTATGACAGCAGCGAGCCGAAGGAGAAAGTCTTCTCCAGAGAGATGATGAGACTGGAAACCTCGCTGCAGGAGGCGCAGAAACTCGGCACGCGCGAGATCATAGCGTTCCTTCACTACCCGCCGGTATTTCACGGCATGGTCGTGCAGGAGGCGGTGGACCTGCTTAAGAAGTACGGAGTCAGACGCTGCTACTACGGGCATGTCCACGGAAAGAACATCAACTACGCGTTCAACGGAGTATATGAAGACATCCGGTTCAGGCTCGTTTCGGCAGACGCACTGTCGTTCCGGCCGCTGATGATAGATACGGACGAAAAATGAGAAAATGAGCCTTTTAAAGGTAACAATAAATAATAGAACTGCTTAGTGGTTTATGATATAATCACCAAGTATCGAATTTTGGAGGATTACCCATGGCACTTGTAGAACAGAAACTTATCGAAGAAGGCAAGAAGGTAGAACTTACATACGAAGAGTCCCCCGAGACCTTCCAGGCGGCAGTACAGAAAGTTTACAAAAATCAGGTCAAGAGCATACAGATCCCCGGCTTCCGCAAAGGCAAAGCCCCCAGGAATCTGATCGAGAGGATGTACGGCGAGGCCGTCTTCTATGAGGACGCTCTCAACGACATGCTCCCCGGAATGTATGAAGAGGCAATGAAGAGCTGCGAAGCCGAAGTCATCGGCAAGCCCGACGTCAATGTCGAGAAGATGTCCCGCTCTGAAGGCGTCCTCGTGAAGTTCGTTCAGGAAGTTAAGCCCGAACTGAACGTCAGCAGCTATAAGGGACTCACAGCCCCCAAGGCGGTCGAAGTCGTGGACGATCATGAAGTAGAGCACGAGATCGGTCATCTTCAGGAAAGAAACGCCAGAATGATCACCGTGGAAGACAGACCCGCTCAGATGGGAGATACAGTGATCATCGATTTCGACGGTTATGTGGACGGAGAGCAGTTTGAAGGCGGAAAGTCCGATAACTTTACACTGGAACTCGGATCACATTCATTCATCGACAACTTTGAGGATCAGATCTGCGGACATAACACGGGCGACGAATTCGACGTCAATGTGACATTCCCCGAGGAATATCATGCGGAGAACCTTTCCGGCAAGCCCGCCGTCTTCAAGTGCAAGCTCAATGAGATCAAGTTCAAGGAGCTCCCCGAACTGGATGACGAGTTCGCCAAGGACGTAAGCGAGTTCGACACCATGGAAGAGCTCAGAGCCGACACCAAGAAGCACCTGCAGGAAGACGCCGACAGGCGCGCCGATCAGGACTTCGAGAACGCTCTGCTCGACAAGCTCATCGAGAATCTGGAAGGTGAAGTTCCGGAAGCGATGATCGAAGATCAGATCGACAACGATCTGCAGGAGTTCGCTTACAGGCTCCAGTCACAGGGTATTTCCTTTGATATGTATAAACAGCTCATGGGCGGCGATGAATCCGCTCTGAGGAATCAGATGCGCGCCCAGTCCGAGAAGACAGCGAAGATCCGTCTGGCTCTCGAGGCGGTCGCAAGAGAAGAGAACTTCGAAGTCTCCGATGAAGAGATCGAAGAAGAATACAGCAGGATCGCAGAATCCTACGGCATCGAAGTCGAGCGCGTCAAGGAACTCGTTGACACCAAGAGCGTCAGGAGAGACGTGACCAACCGCAAGGCCCTTGAAGTCATCAAGGAGAACGCGGTAGCGACCGAGCCGGAAGAGGAGCCCGCAGAACCCGAGACGGAAGAAGCGGAAGAGAAGAAAGAGGACTGAGTTCCCCTTAATGATCACCTCACGGAGGCAGACAAATGAACGAGATGTATGATGTTCTCATCCCGACCGTCGTCGAACAGACGAACCGCGGTGAGCGCGCGTACGACATATTCAGCAGACTTCTGAACGACCGCATCATAATCCTCACCGGAGAGATCAACGATGCTCTCGCCAGCGTCATAGTGGCGCAGCTCCTGTTCCTGGAGGGCCAGGACGCGTCCAAGGACATCAGTCTGTACATCAACAGCCCCGGCGGATCCATATCCTCCGGAATGGCCATCTACGACACGATGAACTACATCAAGTGCGATGTATCCACCATCTGCGTCGGCATGGCCGCTTCCATGGCATCCTTCCTCCTCGCCGCAGGCGCAAAGGGAAAGAGGTTCGCGCTGCCCAACAGCGAGATCCTGATCCACCAGCCTCTGGGCAGAGTCGAAGGACAGGCGACGGACATGAAGATCCACACGGATCACATCATCGCCATACGCAAGAAGATGAACACCCTCTACTCCGAGATGACCGGCCAGCCTCTGGAAGTCATAGAGAGGGATACGGACCGCGACAACTACATGTCCGCGGAGGATGCCGTCGCTTACGGCATAGTCGATAAGGTCATAACCAAGCGCTGATAAGGAGAATCAATGGCAAACGGGAAAAAAGTCATGAGATGCGCGTTCTGCGGCAAGACGCAGGATCAGGTCGATCGCATGCTTGTCGGTCCCAACATCTATATATGCAACGAGTGCGTTGAACTTTGCTATGAGCTCCTTCAGGACGACGGCGTGATCGAGAGGGAAGGGCATTCCCATCAGGACAGGAACAACGGGATCGAAACTGCGGAGAAGAGACCTCTTCCCAAGCCGAAGGAGATCAAGGAGTTCCTGGACACATATGTCATAGGTCAGGAAGACGCCAAGGTCACCCTTTCGGTCGCAGTCTACAACCACTACAAGAGACTCGCCAACAACAGCAGGGAGAACGATGTTGAACTGCAGAAGAGCAACATACTCCTGCTGGGGCCTTCCGGAGTCGGAAAGACCTATCTGGCGCAGACCCTAGCCAGATGTCTGAACGTCCCGTTCGCGATATCGGACGCCACGACGCTCACGGAAGCCGGATATGTCGGGGAAGACGTGGAGAACATCCTCCTCAAACTGATCCAGGCTGCGAATTACGATGTCAAGGCGGCTGAGCGCGGGATAATCTATATCGACGAGATCGACAAGATAACGAGAAAGAGCGAGAATCCCTCCATAACCCGAGACGTAGGCGGAGAGGGAGTTCAGCAGGCTCTGCTCAAGATACTTGAAGGCACTGTCGCGAACGTTCCTCCCCACGGAGGAAGGAAGCATCCGCAGGCTGAGTTCATCCCGATCGACACCAGCAACATCCTGTTCATATGCGGAGGCGCATTTGACGGGATCGACAAGGTGATAGAGCAGCGCGTCTCGACGTCGTCGCTGGGATTCGGAGCGGATGTGCGCGATTCCTCAAAGGACGACAGGTCCGACCTCATGAAGCAGGTCACCGGACATGACCTTGTGAAATACGGCATCATCCCCGAACTTGTGGGAAGGATCCCGGTCATCTCGGTGCTGGAACAGCTCAACGAGAAGGACATGTGCAGGATCCTCACCGAACCGAAGAACTCCATCATCAAGCAGTACCAGCGTATCATGGAGATGGACGGCATAGAGCTCACCTTCACGGACGAGGCGCTGGAGGAGATCGCAAGGGAGACCCTGAAGCGCAATTCCGGAGCCAGAGGCCTCAGGTCGGTGCTGGAAAAACTACTCATCCCGGTAATGTATGACGTATCATCCCGGGACGGCGTCAAAGCCGTGACATTCGATCTTGAGGGCGTCAGGACCGGTGTTCCGCAAGTTAGTTGAACAACCTTTTAAACGGCCTCTACAGGCCGTTTTTGCTCATTAAAAATCATTTCACTGAACGGAGTAATAATGATCGCAAAAGTCAGTCTTAACAAGGACAGCATATCTGAACTTCCGATGCTCGCGCTTCGCGACGTTGTGGTGTTCCCTGATACTGTGAACCATTTCGATGTGAACAGGGAAGTATCCAAGAAGGCAATCGAGCACTGCATGGAGACCGGACAGCCTCTGTTCCTGGTCGCGCAGATCGATTCATCTGTGGAGGATCCGGGCCCCAATGACGTGTACCGCTACGGCGTCGTCAGCGAGGTCAAGCAGGTCCTCAAGGTCCGCGACGGGCTCATGAAGGTGATAGTGGACTGCAAGTACCGTGCAAGGCTCATCAGCTTCGACACTGTGGAAGGAATGTACTGGGCCAGCGTTCACAAGCGCGACGCCACAGCCATAAAGAGCACGGAGGAAGAGGAGGCAAAGGCCCTCATAAGGAAGATCCGCGAGGAACTGGAAGTCTACGCCTCCTTCAACCCGAGGCTGTCCTCCGACATACTTGATACCGCCAATTCAGGAATATCGCCCGAGAAACTGGTGGAGTATCTCGCGTTCAACCTCCCTCTCGAGACCAAGGATAAGCAGAGCGTCCTGCAGCAGGGCAGCTCGTTCAAACGGCTCGATCTTCTGCTCGGCATCATTGTCAAGGAGAACTCGGTGCTGGGAATAGAGCAGGAGATAAACGAACGCATACAGCAGAACATGATCAACAACCAGCGCGAGTTCTATCTGCGCGAGCAGATGCGAACCATCTCCCAGGAACTGGGCGAGGAGATGGAGGACGGCGAATCCGCGTACGAGCTCAAGGAGAAGGTCAGAGCTCTTCCTCTGGAGGACGCCTACAAGGAGAAACTGCTGAAGGAAGTCGACCGGCTCTCAATGAACCCGCCCTCCAGCCCCGAGTACGCGCTGATAGACCAGTATCTGGACACCGTCCTCGGCATGCCCTGGACAGAATCCACGAAGGACAACTACAACGTCGAGAAAGCCAGAAAGATACTCGAGAGAGATCACTACGGACTCAAGGACGTCAAGGAGAGGATACTGGAATACCTGGCGGTAAGAGGCAGGACATCCAATATCAGCGGCCAGATCATCTGCCTCGTTGGACCTCCCGGAGTGGGCAAGACATCCATCGCCCGCTCCCTCGCGGAGAGCATGGGAAGGAAGTTCTCCCGCATGAGCCTCGGCGGAGTCAGGGACGAAGCTGAGATCAGGGGACACAGAAGGACATATATAGGCGCAATGCCCGGACGCATCATCGCGGCCATCCAGCAGTCGAAGGTCAACAATCCGCTCATCCTCATGGATGAGATAGACAAGCTCGGATACGACTACAAGGGCGACCCGTCCTCCGCGCTTCTGGAGGCGCTGGACCCGGAGCAGAACACCAATTTCATGGACCACTACCTCGATGTGCCGTTTGATCTGTCCAATGTGTTCTTCCTCACCACGGCCAATGACATCAACGCCATTCCGTCCGCACTGAGGGACAGGATGGACGTCATAGAGCTCTCCAGCTACACGCGCGTTGAGAAGTTCCATATCGCCAAGGACCATCTGCTCAAGAAGGAGATGGAGAGACACGGCATGACCAGGAGCGATATACGCTTCTCCGACAAGGCCCTTTACAGGATCATCGACGATTACACGGTGGAAGCCGGCGTGAGGAATCTGGAGAGGAGCATAGCCAAGGTCATGCGCAAGGCAGCCAAGATGCTCTCCGAGTCGGAACCTGCTCCCATAAAGGTGACGGACAAGAATATGGATACCTTCCTCGGAGTTCCGTACAACCGTGAGAGCATTGCGTCCCAGGAGGATTCCGTCGGTATAGTCAACGGACTCGCCTGGACATCGGCCGGCGGCACGCTGCTTCCGATAGAAGCGGTGGTCATACCCGGTACCGGAAGGCTTGAGATCACCGGCAGTCTCGGCGACGTGATGAAGGAATCCATCAAGCTCGCCATCACATACGGACGCACCCTCACAGGCGCTTACAAGTTCCCTGAGAAGTTCCTGAATGAGTACGACATCCATGTCCACGCGCCGGAAGGCGCTGTACCCAAGGACGGACCGTCCGCAGGCGTCACCATCGCCACCGCACTGGTGTCTGCGGTATGCAGGATCCCCGTCCGCAAGGATGTAGCTATGACCGGTGAGATAACTCTGCAGGGCAGGGTGCTCGCTATAGGCGGACTCAAGGAGAAACTCATCGCCGCGCACAAGGAGAAGATACATACCGTGGTGATCCCCGCATCCAATATCCCGGATCTTCAGGATATTCCCGATGAGGTAAGAGACGCACTTGAGATCATCCCTGTGAAGAGGATCGACGAAGTGCTTGAGATAGCTTTGAAAAAATGATCAATTTCAGGAAAACAAGCTTTTTGACATCGTTTGGATTTGCCGAGCAGCTCAGACCGAGCACTGGCAGGGAAGTGGTCTTCTGCGGAAGGTCGAATGCCGGCAAATCCTCGCTGATAAACAAGATATGCGGGCAGAACAAGCTTGCACGCGTCAGTTCCTCCCCCGGAAAGACCACCACCATAAACTTCTTCCCGTCGGACGGGGACATCACTCTGGTGGATCTGCCTGGATACGGGTTCGCAAGGCGTTCCGGAGAAGAGCTTGAGAGATGGTCAAAGCTCATGGAGACCTATTTCGGTACTGAGAGGAATATCGCGCTTGCGCTGGTCCTTCTGGACTGCAGGCACGATCCCACCGAAGACGATCTGGACATGATCGAATACATGAACAGGTTCGGGATAGAGTACTGGGCGATCCTGACAAAGACCGACAAGTTGAACAAGACGGAGATGTCCGCAAGATCTGAACGCTTTGAGGAGGTCCTGAGACCTCTGAACTGTGCCAGAATAATTCCTTTTACAGTCAAAAATGAGGAAAGTGCTGAAATACTGCGCACATTATTATCAGAATGTCTATCTTTATGATAGTTGAATTCTCATGTTTCGCATGCTAAACTTTTAAAGTAATGAATTGCGTGCGGAGGTAATCAATGGGTAATTTAAGTCATTCCGATGCGTTGGATATTCTCTTTGAGGCTATACTGGCTCTGGATACCGAGGAAGAGTGCTATGATTTCTTCGAGGATCTCTGCACTGTCCCGGAACTTAAGGCGATCTCTCAGCGTTATAAAGTTGCAAAGCTTCTTCTCGAGGGGAAGGTCTACAGCAGCATAGTTGCGGAGACCGGAGCTTCCACTGCGACCATAAGCCGCGTGAACCGCTCACTCTCCTACGGGTGCGACGGTTATAAGCAGGTCCTTGCAAAGATAGAAGCTAAGAAAGAGAAGTAATAATGAGCGACGGATATTCCGCCATCTACGAATACTATGATCTGTTTACCGGCAACGTCGACTACGGTCGACGTGCCGATTTTATTGACGGACTTTTTAGGAAATACCGCAGACCCGAGATAGTTCTGGACGCGGGATGCGGAACGGGAACGCTGATGTCCCTGCTGTCTGAAAAAGGGTACGACATGATAGGCATCGATTCTTCTCCCGAGATGCTGTCGGTGGCCATGGAGAAGAATCCCGGACAGCTTCTGCTTTGCCAGGACATCGCGGAGTGTGATCTGTACGGCACGGTGCAGGGCATCGTGTGCATGCAGGACACCCTCAACCATCTGAGCAGCGCGGCAGAGGTCAGGAAGGCAATGAGCCGCCTGTCGCTGTTCCTGGAGGAGGGCTGCCTCTTCATTTTCGATCTTAATACCGAGTACAAGCACCGCTGCGTGCTGGCGGACAGCTCATACGTCTACGAGAGCGATGACGCGATGCTGGTCTGGCAGAACAGCACCTCCGATGACCTCAGCGTCAGCATGACGCTGGATCTGTTCAGAAGGGAGAAGGACGGACTCTACAGCAGGCAGACCGGATACATCGATGAGATCCTTATAGATGAAAAAACGCTTTCAGAAGCGCTTGAGGATGCAGGGCTGGAACTTCTCGAGACAGCGGACGGAGACAGTCTGGAAGCGGTTTCGGCTCAAAGCCAGAGGATATTGTATACAGCAAGGAAAACAAGGAATGGATAATCTTTTCAGATATATAACACATGACGGATCGGCAGTCCTGAACGTGCTTGATTCGACGGATATGATAAGGGAGATGGAGAGACGCCATCATCCTTCAGCGACCGCATCCGCTGCCCTGGGCAGGGTGCTGACGGCTGCGTCCATGATGGGATACGGGCTGAAGGGACCTGACGATTCCATTACGCTTATGATCAGGGGCAGCGGTCCTGTCGGAAGCATTACTGCCGTGAGCGACGGTAACGGGAACGTCAGGGGATACTGTGACAATCCCTTCGCGGATGTCCCTGAGAAGGCACCGGGAAAGCTGGATGTGGGATCCCTCGTCGGGGAAGGCACATTGTATGTGATACAGGATCTGGGACTGGAGACTCCGTACGTAGGGCAGATCGAGCTGCAGAGCGGCGAGATCGCTGAGGACATAACCGCTTATTTCGCATACAGTGAACAGCTTCCCACAGTGTGTTCCCTCGGAGTGCTGGTGGATACGGACCTGACGATAATCAATGCCGGAGGTTTCCTGCTTCACCTGCTTCCCGGAGCGGAGGAATCGGTCATTGATAAGGTTGAGGAGAACATAAAGGATCTGCCGCCCGTGACCGAGATGCTGACTTCCGGGATGAGCCCGGATGATATGGCTAACAGGATACTGAAGGACCTCGAACCGGACTTTCTGGACAGTACGGAGGTGTCATACAGATGCACCTGCAGCAGGGAGAGGATGGAGAAGGTACTTATAAGCCTCGGAAGGGAAGAGCTCCTGAGACTGGCGGAAGAGCAGGAAGAGACCGAGATAGTGTGTCATTTCTGCAACAGCGCATATAAGTTCTCGAGGGAAGAGATGCTGGCGCTGGCGGAGAGCTCATCGCAGAAAACGGAAGACAAAGAAGAAACGGAAGTTAATTGATACGGAGGAAACAGAAATGCAGAAGATCGAGACAAAGAAAGCGCCCGCCGCCATAGGACCCTATTCACAGGGAATGAAGACCGGCAGTCTGGTATTCACTTCGGGACAGATCCCGATCGATCCCGAGACAGGATCGATCGATGTCTTCACCATCGAGGAGCAGGCCGAGCAGGCCATAAAGAACCTCAGTGCAGTCCTTGAGGAAGCCGGCAGCAGTCTGGACAAGGTCGTCAAATCCACATGTTTCCTGCAGCATATGAGCGACTTCGACGCCTTCAACAAGGTGTACGCGAAGTACTTCCCCGGCAATCCCGCCAGGAGCTGCTTCGAGGTCGGAGCACTGCCCAAGGGAGCGCTTGTGGAGATCGAAGTGGTCGCCGAAGTATAAGAGCGAAACACAGGCTCAGGCATTCGTGTTTTAACTGTACGGGACGTTTTTTCTTTCGTTGACAAAAGCGTCCCGTCATAGTAAAATACGATTTACTTGAGTTTCGGGAGCTTAGCTCAGCTGGTTAGAGCGCCTGCTTCACACGCAGGAGGTCGCAGGTTCGAGTCCTGTAGCGCCCACCATATGCGGGTTTAGCTCATCTGGTAGAGCGCCACCTTGCCAAGGTGGAGGTAGCGAGTTCGAGCCTCGTAACCCGCTCCATTATGGAAGCATAGCTCAGCTGGTAGAGCACCTGCCTTACAAGCAGGGGGTCACAGGTTCGAGCCCTGTTGTTTCCACCAATGCTCATGATCAAAAGAGCAGAATGAAGGAACTGAGATCCGTTCTCGGTTCCTTTTTTTTGCAGGCCGTTCCTGAGTGAAAAAACGCTGGAGAGCGGCTTGTTCCGGAAGTTCAGTCAGAAAAAAGAAAGCCTGCGTTTCCGCAGGCTCCCTAAAAGAAAGAGGAACTAAAAGACTTCTTTACCAAGCAGAGATAATCTTTTAAAAGGCAGAACACGAACATTCAATGCTGTGAGTAAAAGTCTTTCTGTAAAGAATGATACCAAACTGAAAACGACATGCAAAATGTTAATTTACTATGTTGTTCATGCAGATAATGTATAATTGCAAGACGGGGATGACGCCCGGAGAATAAGAGCTACACAGGTGTCTCCGACGATGTATGTGCAGCGCTGTGTTTTTCTTTCCGCGTCACAGATTCTCTGCTACAATAAATGTGAGATGTACCTTACATACCTGTAAAGCCGCTTCGCTTGTCATGTTTCGGAGGTAGTTAAATGGCGCTTGTGACCGACAGCATCAGGATCAACAGATCGATCCTCAAGAACAGAATGACCATGGCTCCCACGGTAAAGTTCAAATGGTCATCTGACGACGGGGTACTCAGTCAAAGACACATAGAGCATTACTCCGAAAGGGCAAGATACGGGATCGGTCTTCTCTGTGTGGAAGCTACTGCGGTAACTCCTGACGGAAGATTTGATCATCAGCATATAGGCCTTTGGGACGATGCGCAGATCGATGCGCACAGATTCGTTACTGAGGCCTGCAGAGACAACGGCGTCATATCACTTATACAGCTGAATCACACCGGGATAGTGACGAATCCCGAAGTCGGTCCAGCGATAGGACCTTCTGCAGTCGAGACCAGGCGGGGAGGCATATCTGCAGCGATGACCGTGGAGCAGATCC
>CACYBC010000161.1 GCA_902772615.1 uncultured Ruminococcus sp. | reverse complement strand
CGAGCTTTCTGCAAAGGCAGACGGGGAAGAATAAGGCGCAGAGGACCTGGTATACGTGCGTACGACCTGCGCGCCCAACTATCAGTGGTACCACGGTGACCTCAAGGGAAGAGCAATGGCGCTTCTGTGCGCGCTGACTGGCAACTACGGCCATCTCGGGGACGGCATGTCCACCTACGCCGGCCAGTACAAGCTCAAGTATTCCAGCACAGGGCAGTGGTGGGGCGTCCCGGATGAGCCGGACCGCAAGCCTGCGGGTTTTTCTTTCTGCTACATGCTCAACGGAAAGACCGAAACAATGACCTGCCCGTATCCGGAGCACGGCATCAAGGCGTGGCTCATCTACTGCTGCAATCCGTTTGATCAGCACAATATCAGCAACATCCTCCGCGAACAGGTGGAGAGCGGTCAGCTGGAACTGGTGGTCAATTTTGACTTCCAAAGGACCACGACCAGTAAATATGCGCACGTGAACCTGCCGGGCGTTTCCTGGTATGAGAAGGAGGAGATGGTATCTACGCCGTGTCATCCTTACATCCAGATGATGAATCCGGCGATCGAGCCGCTTTACGACTGCAAACATGAAGTTTGGATCATCCGCGAACTGGCAGAGCGGATCCACCCGGGTGACAAGGCAAAATACTATTACGGCGACATGGATCCCAACCTGGTGGCGGAAGAAGTCATTAAGCTGACATTCGAAAAGGGCAACTTCGAACTGCAGGGTCTGACACTGGAAGATCTGAAGAAGGGACCGGTCAAATTCAAGCATGCCAATCCGGGGAAAAAGAGGATCGCGTTTTATGAACAGATTCACGACAAAATGCCGTTCCCGCCGCAGAGCTATCCTTCTCCTATTTCAGCGACAGCACAGTTCGTCAAGAGCGGACGCATGGAGTTCTATAAGGACAAGGATATGTTCATCAAGCTGGGCGAGTGTCTGCCGGTCCACAAACCGCCGTTTGAGGAGACGGAGTACGCGCTGGATCCGACCATACGCGAGAGATATACATTCAACTATATCACCCGTAATTCCATCCACCGCGTGCACTCCACACATTCCAACAACCAGATGATGCGGGAGCTTCAGGATGACAGCGCCAAGGTCTGGCTCAACCCCGATGACGCAGCGGAAAAGGGGATCAAAGCCGGAGATATGGTGGAAGTCTATAACGACCGCGGAAGGCTCCTGGCGGAAGCGGTGCTGGATCCCGGTGTGCGGACCAAGATGTGCATTTTTGAGGAGGGATGGTGGAGCCGTTATACGCACGGCACATCTTACAATACACTCCTTAAGATGTGGATCAATCCGATCCACGAGGTCTATTTTGTCTCGCAGATGTGGGCGCCCAATACTTCCTGGAATGAATGCCTTGTCGACTACAGAAAGGCTGGTGAGGAATAATGCGTTACTGTATGGTGATCGACCTGGATAAATGTATCGGATGCCAGACCTGCGCTGTGGTCTGCAAGATGCACAACGCGCAGCCGCCGGGAACATGGTGAAACAGAGTTTTTACACAGGGCTCTGAGTATCATCAGTCGGCAGTGGGATCGGACGGGTCCTACAAGATCGAGTATCTCCCGGTGTCCTGTCAGATGTGCGACAATGCGCCCTGCGAGAGGGTATGTCCGACCGGGGCAACTTATAAAAACGAAGAGGGCACGATCCTCGTGGACTACAACCGCTGCATCGGCTGCCGAACCTGTATGGCTGCCTGCCCTTACGGTGTGAGACAGTTCAATTGGAAAGACCCGAAAAAGGAGAAGGCGGATGCCGGATATGCGTACGGCTATCCTTTTGACGTGAAGGAAGAGCCGAACAGGCTCGTCTACACACAGAACAGACCCACGGGTGTCGTGGAGAAGTGCACGTTCTGCATTGAGTATGTGAAGGACGGGATCCTTCCGGCATGTGTGCGCGCCTGCCCCGGAAAAGCCAGATTCTTCGGCGATCTCGATGATTCGGATTCCATGGTCAGCCACCTTGTGAAGGAGAAACAGGTGTTCCGCCTCAAGGAGGAGTACGGGACCGAGCCCAAGGTGTATTACATTTCCTCCGTCAAGAACAAGAATATCGACGCCGTCTGGGCGCAGCAGTAGAAAAAGGAGGACAGTTATGAAAGCAACCGATAGTAAAAGATAGCTGCCCTTTTGGCCGGCGCAGCGATGTGCGCCGCCGGACTTGCGGCATGGGGTTACCAGCTTTTCGCGGGCATGGCCGTTACGGATATGCGGAACAGCTTTACCTGGGGGCTGTATATGGGGAGTTTTGAGTTCTTCATTGCGATGGCGACCGGAGGACTCCTCGTGTTCTCCATCGCGTACTTGTGGAATGTCTCAGCGCTTAAGCCTTTCGTAAAGATTGGTGCGGTGAGCTCCCTTGCAGCAGTTGTGGCTTCCGGCGTCGCGATCTTTGAGGATCTGGGTGAACCGTTCCATGCGCTCTCCATGATCCTGACACCGAATGTCGCT
>CACYBC010000160.1 GCA_902772615.1 uncultured Ruminococcus sp. | reverse complement strand
TATTCTTCTGTGATTCGCCGTTCATCACCGGACAGGTGCTCCTTGTTGACGGCGGCTTCTCTCTGTGACACACGAACTGATGACAGTTCCGTAACGATTTCCGTTTCGTGCAACAGCCGGTATCTTTTTCTCCACCTATTTGTTGACTGGACACTCAGTCAGCTGCTTTGAACAGCATCGTTCCAATGATCGTTCGATGAAAGGGAAAAGAAATGAAAAAGATACTGGCATTTTTACTGCTCGCCGTTCTCTGCCTGTCACTGGTCTCGTGCGGCAGCAGGAAAGAGAAGTCCGATCAGGGCGCCTACTATGCGGAGCCTTCCGGCGGTGATCATGAGTTCCCGTCCGAGAGCGGATTCTATAACACGAATGACTCGATGAGCGAGAATAAGGCAGATCGTCCCGGACATGACTCTCCCTCTCTGGCATCCGGGCTGAAGCTCACATACTCAGCCACCATAGATATAGAGACTCTGGAATACGACAAGAGCCTGCAGTCGATACTCGACGCCATACGTAAAGCCGGCGGATTCGTCAGTTACCGCGATGAAGGCGGCGGATACACCTCGGATTACGGCTCCTACATCCGCAAATGGGTCAGGATGGAATGCCGCGTCCCCGCGGGCAGCTATCAGGAATTCCTGGACGGCTCCTCCGAATTCGGTACCGTCACCGGTCTTCTCAGCTCCATGGAGGACATCACATCACAGTATGTGGATACGGAAGCCCGTCTGAGTTCCCTCAATGCTCAGCGCGAAAGACTCACCGCGATGATGGAGAAAGCCGATACCGTCGCGGACCTCATTGAGATCGAGTCCCAGCTCTCTGAGACTATCTATCAGATAGAGAGCTATACCGCCCGCAAGAATACATATGACAATCTCGTGGCTTACTCCACCGTCACGATCACCCTTGAAGAAGTTGCCGTGGTGACACGCCAGGCGGAGACCTTCTGGGACCGCCTGCTCGCCACGATAGGTGACAGTCTCAGGAATTTTACGGATTTCCTCGAGACACTGCTCCTCTCGGTCATCTACCTTCTCCCCTTCGCAGCTGTCCTCACAGTACTGGCATTGCTGACAGTGAGAGTCCTCAGGAAGAGAAAAGCGAAAAAAGCAGCAAAAAAGGCGGAAGGACCGGTCGATCCCTCACTTCCCAGGAAGCTGGACTGATATTATCATTAATACAGTGATCGGGCTGCCGTCACGGCGGCCCTTCTTTTTTCTACAGCATCGCTCAGAGGTCAAAATGGACAACGCCGCTATTACAGAAAAACTGATGTCTCTTGCAGATCCGGAATACCGTGATTTTCAGTCCAAACTGCTGCCCACCGTCTCCGCTGACTCGTTCATAGGGGTGCGCACGCCGCAGCTGAGGGCTTTTGCGAAACAGCTGTCTGCGCAGCAGGACACAACTGTTTTCCTGGACGATCTTCCTCACCGATACTTTGATGAGGATCAGCTGCATGTTTTCATCGTTTCCGGAATAAAGGATCTTGACGAGTGTCTGCGCAGGACAGAACAGTTCCTTCCATGCATCAACAACTGGGCTACGTGTGATCAGTTCTCCCCTTCCGTATTCACTAAACACAGGGAAGAACTGCTTCCTCATATCGACCGCTGGTTCGGATCCTCCCGGACATATACGGTCCGCTTTGCCATAGTCAGTCTCATGCGCTATTATCTGGACGATCAGTTTGATCCGTCGCACCTCGAAAAAGTCTGCCGTGCCGCCAACAGCAGCGAAGAATACTATGTAAAGATGGCCGCAGCCTGGTACTTCGCAACTGCTCTCGCAAAACAGTATGAGCAGACACTGTCTTTCCTGTGCACTGCCGGGCTGGATCCATGGACCGCAAACAAGGCCGTTCAGAAGGCTGTCGAGAGCAGAAGGCTGACTGCCGCGCAGAAAGAGACCATAAAGGCCCTGAGGACCCGGACATGACCGGAATCCCGGTCAATGTGCATGCTTCTGCTGAGTGATATGCCCAAAACCGAAAGAGGACAGACTTCAATGTCTGTCCTCTTTTTTCCTACTAAAACAGGAGCGCTCACATTTCTGCGTGAACGCTCCCGGTGGTCGGGGTGACCGGATTTGAACCGACGACATCTAGTTCCCAAAACTAGCGCGCTACCAGCTGCGCTACACCCCGTTCCTCTGCCCGAAGGCTGAGTAATTATATCAGATGGTACTCTGCACTGCAAGGAAGCCCGAAGAACACACGGTTAAACGCATCGCTCCTAAGCGAGATGCGCCTCTTTCATGAGCACTTCCAGCGCGTGATCATAAGCCCTGACAGTTTCCGTATACCAGAGTTCCCTGCATTCAGGAAGCTTTTCCCCGGCAAGTTTCTCCGCTATCTCATCGAGCAGGAAAGGATTCCTCCAGATCAGAGGTCCCGTGATCTCACTGGCGTACACGTTATCGCCTGTCCGGAATCCCTCTGCCGTCCCCTTCGGGAAACGTCCGGACGAATCCCAGATGACCCTGAACATCTCTTCCTGTGCGTTCCCCCGCGCGAAATCGATGGAACTGTTGACTGCTCCTATCACCTTTTTTTCGCTGCCGTATGAACAGATCAGTTCCCCGTAACGTCTCTTGGGCGTTATCACAGCCTGTGCGTCAAACAGACCGAGCCCTTCGCATCCGGTCCCGTTTCTGGTGTCTGTCACTGTTCTGCAGAAGATCGCCATGGAACTTCCGCTGACTGCGAGCAGCCCGCCTCTTCCGACGAATTCCTTCAGCTGGCCGGCGTGTTCCTTCATGTCATTCAGGACTGAAAGGACGCGGCCTTCCGTCCCCGCTCCTACATAGATCATATCTGCTCTGCTGATATCCGGGAATGTCCCGAAGCCCATCCCGGTAACGGCAACTTCTTTTCCGCAGCCTGTGAGCCTCTTTTCCAGAAGCTTCACCGCGGAGTATTCCCCGTAGAGGTCGAGATAGTCCGGATATGCCGCAATAATGTTGATCATCTCGTCTCCTCCCGATCGTATCTCTTCAGTCTGTTGAGGAACTTGTACTGGTCCGTGAAGCATGTCATCACATATATCGTTCCTTCTGACTCCTCACTGACGGCGTCCATCATCTTATCCAGATCAGGCTCAATGATGAGTCTGTCCTCTCCTACTCCGCCCACGAGCATCCTGGCGGCGGCGTCGTGCGCAAATCCTCCGGAGACTATGACCTTTTTCACCTTGGGGTCGGAAAGCCTGTCGAAATCTATGTCCCAGAGCCATGACATGTCGTTGGCGACATATTTGCGTGAGAGCCTGTCCACTATGAACACAACGGTCACTTCCTCTGCCGGATCTCTGAGAGCTGTGGATATCGCTCCGTTATAGGCCATGGAATTCTCATGCTTGCACAGCATGAATCTTCCGTGATGGCCGCTGATATCGAATTCCACGACTCTGCCGTTGTCCAGCTCGATCCCGTCCAGCAGTTCGGCTGCTCTTTCCGGTTCTATGCCTATGCCTTCCACCGCCGCAGTATATGCCGCGATCATATTCTGGGCAAACGCCTCATTGAGGATCTGCGGAGTCACTGCCCATTTGCCGTCGATCACCAGCTTGCCCTCTTCTGTTCCCGTCACCGAGTGATCGGGCTTCGGTGTACGGAAACCGCACTTTTCGCATGAGAAGGATCCCACATGACCGGAGATCCTGTAACGGTACTCCATTTTCCCGCCGCACACGGGGCAGTACGCGCCATCGTCATATGCATGCTGTATGCCGGGCTCCTCCATGAGTTCCGGCGCACTCACGCCGTAATAGATGCACCCTTCCCTTCCGGCACCGTAGGAGCAGGACAGAGGTTCGTTTGAATTCAGTATAAGCGCCGTTCCGTCCGGGATCCCCTTCTTCAGTTCACCCTTTACGAACTCCCTGTGTCCGTTTCTAGTAAGCTGATCCCTGAAAAGGTTGGTGATGATCATATGGGAAGGAGTGATGTCCCTGAAGGTGTACTGGCAGAACCTCTCGTCGCTCTCCAGGATCACGACATCCGCGTCAACTCTTCTAGTCCTGGGATCCGCGCTGCTCAGAAGGAGCGTCGTTATCCCTTCTATCTGATTGCTCCCCTCGCGGTTGCATACCACTTTCAGGCCGGCCCTTTCAGCGATCTCGCACAGAAGCGCGACCGTAGACGTCTTCCCGTTCGATCCGGTCACGGCTATGACTTTATCCGGAAGCTTCAATGTCTTCAGGCATCCGGGCCATATCTTCCTGCATATGCTGCCGGGAAGGCTGCTGCCTCTGCCTATCTTTGCTCCGATGGCTCTGAGCAGTTTGCACATCAAAATATCAAGCATTTGTTCCTCACATACATGGTCTGCTTCGCGTTTATTTCGTCACTCTCTTTGTCGAGATCAGCGGGAC
>CACYBC010000159.1 GCA_902772615.1 uncultured Ruminococcus sp. | reverse complement strand
TTAAGCTCAACGAGATGATCGATGCAGGCAAGTTCACCGCAGAAGAAGCAAAAATCGGATACATTGGCGCATACACCTACGCAGAAGTTATCTCCGGATATACCTCTTTCTTCCTCGGCGCACGTTCCGTTTGCCCCACCGCCACCATGGAAGTTACCTTCACAGGTTCCTGGTACGATGAGACAGCTGAGAAGGAAGGCGCAAACACCCTTATGGACCGCAACTGCAAGCTCATAAGCCAGCACGCCGACTCCATGGGTGCCCCCACAGCCTGCGAGAACCGCGGTGTTCCGGATGTTTCCTACAACGGAAGCACAGTGGCATCCTGCCCCAACACCTTCATCGTTTCTTCCCGCATCGACTGGACCCCTTACTTCAAGCTCGCAATTGAGAGCAAGCAGAACGGCAAATCCCTGCCCACCGACTACACCGGCACCATCGCGACCGGCTCCGTCGTGCTGACAGAAGTCAATGACAAAGCTGCAGCAGCAGGAACAAATGAGGCCATCGAGACAGCAAAGAAGGCTCTCCAGGCCGGCACGCTCCACGTGTTCGACACCGCCACCTTCACAGTAGGCGGCGAGACCCTCACCTCCTACATGGCTGACGTTGATACCGATCCCGCATACACACCTGACACAGAGGTCATCGAGAACGGTTACTTCAACGAGTCCGCGAAGCGTTCAGCACCCTACTTCGATCTGCAGATCGACGGCATCACGCTTCTCGATACAGCATTCTAATCTGTGAGTCTTTCAGGGAAGTCCCCAGCAATGGGGACTTCCCGTGCTCATTGCCGGTAACCGGAGCCCGAAAGCACTGTTTTCAGGCTGCTGTTTCCAGCAATGGTTTTGTTTATATCGGAGGATTATCGTGTCAGAGAAAACAATTGCCGTAAAAATGAGAGATGTTTCCAAGTCCTTCGGCCCTGTCATGGCAAATGACAAGGTCTGGCTCGATATATACAGAGGTGAGATACTTGCTCTATTGGGCGAGAACGGCAGCGGGAAGACCACTCTCATGAACATCCTTTCCGGCATCTACTGTCCGGATGAAGGACACATCTACATCAACGACGAGGAAGTCAACATCCGTTCTCCGAAGGAAGCGTTTGAATACGGCATCGGGATGATCCACCAGCACTATAAGCTCGTGGAGGTTCTTTCCGCTGCTGAGAACATCATTCTCGGCGTCAAGCAGCCCGGGAAGCTCGATATCGGTGAAGTATGCAAAAAGACGAGAAAGCTCTGCGAAGAATACGGTTTTGAACTGGACCCCACTCAGAAGGTCTATGACATGTCCGTTTCTCAGAAGCAGACCGTAGAGATACTCAAGGCTCTCTACCGCGGCGCAGACATACTCATCCTTGACGAGCCGACAGCTGTCCTCACTCCTCAGGAGACCGAGAAGCTTTTTGCGATCCTCCGCAACATGCGCGACAGCGGCAAGGCTATCGTCATCATCACCCATAAAATGAACGAGGTCGAGGAACTCTCGGACCGCGTTGCCATACTCCGTCAGGGGCGCTTCGTCGGTGATATGCCGACTCACATGACCAACGCTCAGGAGATGACCAATATGCTTGTGGGTCATCCGGTGACCCTGAGCATAGACCGTCCGGACCCTGTGGATCCGAGGCCAAGGATCGAGATCAAGGGACTGACGGTAAGAAACGAAGAAGGAGTCCTCAAACTCGATGACGTCTCCTTTACCGCTAACAGCGGAGAGATCCTGGGGATCGCCGGAATATCAGGCAGCGGCCAGAAGGAACTTCTGGAGGCCATCGCCGGTCTGCAGCCTACGGAATCCGGCAGCATCACATACATAGATGATGACGGCACCCGTGAAGAGCTGATAGGAAAGGATCCCCTGACCATAGCGAATCTCGGCGTCACTCTGTCCTTTGTCCCTGAAGACAGGCTCGGCATGGGTCTCGTGGGCAACATGGACATCTCATCCAATATGATGCTGCGCTCCTTCCGCAGCGGAAAGTCTGCATTCCTCAACAGAAAGGACCCCCGCAGGCTTGCTGAGAGAGTAGTGGAGGAGCTGGAAGTCGTCACTCCGAGCATCGGGACGCCCGTAAGGAAGCTCTCTGGCGGAAATATCCAGAAGATACTCGTGGGGCGAGAGATCTCTTCCGCTCCGAAGGTGCTTCTTACCGCTTACGCGGTCAGAGGACTCGATACGAACTCTTCCTATACGATCTATGACCTCATAAACAAGCAGAAACAGAGCGGAGTTGCTGTGGTATATGTCGGAGAGGACCTTGACGTCCTTCTTGAACTGTCTGACCGCATCCTGGTGCTCTGCGACGGCAAGGTCAGCGGCATAGTAGACGGAAGAAAGGCTGAAAAGAACAAGATCGGCCTTATGATGACCAAGATCGGAGGTGAAGGCTGATGGAGAAGAAGAACAGGGTCCCCCGCTTCCATATCGAAAAACGCGCCTCACTTCCCTGGCATATCAGTCTGCTGATAAGGCTGCTCTCCATTCTTGCCGCATTTGTTGTATGCGCGCTTCTGACGATGATCATAACGGGAGTAAAGCCCGGCGATTTCCTGTCGACCATGGTATACGGCTCATTCGGCACTCCGCGAAAGATGTGGATCACTGCTCAGAACGTCGCCGTACTGCTGTGCATCTCTCTGGCAGTGACACCGTCATTCCTCATGAAATTCTGGAACGAAGGTGCAGACGGACAGATCCTCATGGGATGCCTTGCTTCCTCTGCCTGCATGATAAAGCTCGCAGACAAGCTTCCCAACGGTCTTCTGATACCGGTGATGCTCATCCTGTCGGTGGCTGCCGGTGCCGTATGGGGCATAATCCCCGCCTTCTTCAAGGCGCAGTTCAATACCAACGAAACGCTGTTTACCCTCATGCTGAACTATATCGCCACTCAGATCGTGGCTTACTTCATAGTCAGATGGGAGGTACCCAAGGGCTCAGGCCAGATCGGTATAATCAACCAGTCTTCCGAAATAGGGTGGTTCCCCCAGATCTTCGGAAACAAATATGTTCTCAGCATACTAGCTGCAGTGTTCATGACCGTGCTCATCTATTCCTATATAAGGTTCAGCAAGCACGGATATGAGCTTACCGTTGTAGGCGAGAGCACACGCACCGCAAGATACATCGGCATCAACGTGAAGCGCGTCATAATCAGGACAATGGCTCTCTCGGGAGCTCTTGCAGGTCTGGTCGGATTCCTGCTGGTATCCGGAATAAACCACACTCTCACTGCGACAATAACAGGCGGTCAGGGGTTTACCGCTGTAATGGTATCCTGGCTCGCACAGTTCAATCCTATCGCGATGATCGCCACAAGTTTCCTGATAATATTCCTTGAGCGCGGCGCTATCGAGATCTCGTCCGCATTCACGCTCAACCAGTCATTCTCATCCATACTCACGGGCATAATCCTGTTCTTCCTTATTGGAAGCGAATTCTTCGTTTCATACAGGATCAGGAGATCCGCCAACTCAGAAGCAGGAAAGGAGAAGAAATAACATGTTTGATATCACCGTGTTCTTCCCCAGAGCAGTAGCCCAGGGCATTCCCCTTCTTTTCGGAAGTACCGGAGAGACTCTTACTGAGAAAGCAGGAAACCTTAACCTCGGAATTCCCGGTATCATGTATGTCGGCGGTATAAGCGGAGTCATCGGTGCATTCCTTTATGAACAGAATACCGCCAGTTTCAATCCGTTCCTCGCAGTTCTTATTCCCTTCCTGTCTTCGCTTCTAGGTTCTCTCATAATGGGACTCATCTATTCGTTCCTGACCATAACGTTGAGGGCGAATCAGAATGTCACCGGCCTTGCGATGACCACTTTCGGTGTCGGCATCGGCAACTTTTTCGGAGGTTCTCTCATAAAGCTGACCGGAGCCGAAGTTCCCAATATCTCCCTCTCCGCAACGAGCATCTGTTTTAGGAAGAATCTTCCGTTCGCCGATTCCCTCGGCGTATTCGGGCGGATGTTCCTCAAATACGGGTTCCTCGCATATCTGGCGATCGTCATCGCTCTTCTGGTCTCTTACTTCCTCAACAGGACCCAGACCGGACTGCACCTCAGAGCGGTGGGCGAGAACCCCAGCACTGCAGATGCCGCGGGCATAGACGTCGGTAAGTATAAGTATGTCGCAACATGTCTCGGGAGCATGATCGCAGGTCTCGGCGGACTGTACTATGTCATGGACTACGCCAACGGCATCTGGTCCAATGACGGTTTCGGAGACAGAGGCTGGCTTGCCATAGCGCTTGTTATCTTCACAGTGTGGAAGCCTACTCTCGGGATCCTGTCATCTATCCTGTTCGGCGGACTGTACATCCTGTATCTTTACATTCCCTCTGGAATGAACCTCTCTCTTAAGGAACTGTACAAGATGATCCCCTATGTGTTCACAGTTGTAGTCCTCGTGATCTCCAGCATCAAGAACAAACGTGAGAATCAGCCTCCGGAATCTCTCGGACTTTCATTCTTCCGTGAAGACAGATGAATACTCAGACACTGGAAAAGCCCGCATAAAGCGGGCTTTTTTATATGTATTTTTTTACCCAGGATCGCTCAGAATGTCGGTCTCCAGTCCTGCTCCCTGAAGCCGATGTAGTCCATTGCTTCGCATATCACGGCATCCCATGCATCCCAGTTATGGACCCCATGATATGTGGAGAGAGTGTAATTGAAGGGGTTTCCTTCATAACTGAGGAACCTGTCCTTCATGATGTTGGAGTGTCTGAGCAGGTCGGTCTCCTCAAGTCCGCAGTAATGGTACAGCGTCGGGAAAGGTCCCCCGTTCGCGACGATCCTGTCCGCTTTCACGAAGCAGTCATACTCGGTCCCTTCCAGATTCGGGAAGATATCTCCGTATATGCGCTTCATTCCGGCGAGCCATCCCGGAGCCATCCTGCCGGAATCATACTGCTCGTGGAACATGTTGTTTGGCCAGTTAGCTGCGGAAAGGCAGATGATCCCCATGTAGAGATCCGGCCTTGAAAGGCCAATGGACAGTGATCCCAGTCCGCCCATCGAGAGTCCTGCGATTGCGACATCTTCACGTCTTGTGGAACATCCGAAATACTTGCTGCAGATCTGGGGAAGTTCTTCCGTCACAAAGGTGAAATACTTTATGCCGTCCGCCATATCGTTCCAGAAGCCGAATTCGCCGTCGGGCATCACTACCGCGATGTTCCTCTTCAGCGCATAGCGTTCGATGGATGTCTGGTTCATCCAGGTAGTGTAATTGTCGCTCCAGCCGTGGAGCAGATAGAGAGTCTTCCAGCCGTTCTCAGGCTTCTCACAGTTTTCCGGAAGTACCACGTTGAACTGTGTCTCCTTGCCCAGAGCTCTGGAACGGATGTCGAAAGTCAGATTTGCCATTGATGATCCTCCTGATTGTATTGATTCAGGGCTTTACTGCCCTGGAAGCTATGAAGGTCGGAACATTGTGCTCATGTAGAGCGCCTTCCCTGTTGGTATCCTCGTATAAGTCGGTCAGGATCAGCCCTGCCCTGAGCTGCCCGCCGAGCTGCTCCTCTATCGTATGCGAGAACTGTATTCCGGAATCGGTATCCACAAGATCCTTCATCTGTTCAGGATAAGAAAGAGGGTCAAACGGCAGCGTGTACTTTACCGTTGTCCCGTCATCGTCAAACAGATAGTTTATCCCGTTGTCCTGTCCCGCCAGCAATATCCCGCCGTGCTTGAGCACACGGAAGCACTCGTTCCAGACATGCTGCACGTCCCTGATATAGCAGTTGGACACCGGATGGAATATGATGTCGAAAGTCCCATCGGGAAACGGGAATCTTTCAGTCATGTCGCCTTTTATTATGTCTATGGCGTACCCTTCCCTCTGCGATACCATCCTTTCGCTCTCAAGCTGTCTTTCCGATATGTCCATGACCGTGCACTCAGCCCCTAAAGCGCAGAATACAGGCATCTGCTGTCCTCCCCCGGATGCGAGTCCCAGCAGTTTCTTTCCCTTTATGTCTCCGAACCATTCCGCCGGAACTGTTTTAGTCGGTGTGAGAAGAACGCTCAGCTCTCCGGCCATTGCCCGCTGATAATCTTCGTTGGATATGGGTCTTCCCCATTCCCAGCCCTCGTCTACCCACCTGTCGATAGTCCCGGCATTGATCTCAGTATATTTGTCCATGCTATCTCCTGCAGTTTCTGTGTGTTATTTTACCATCTTTATTCAGTTGCAACGCATATGGAGTAATTCTTTGTGCACCATGACAGTCGGCATTGTGCAAAACACAGAACAGATGTTGCGGTATAATGAAGTAAATATACGATCATGCACGGGTCGGAGAACAGAATGGTAGTAATCATCACCGGCGCAACACACACCGGAAAAACCAGAATGGCAGAGGAACTGGTCAGAAGGACCGGTTATTTCTGTCTGTCCATCGATCACCTGAAGATGGGACTGATCAGAAGCGGAAACACCTCCCTGACTCCGTATGATGATGACGATCTCACCGGATATCTCTGGCCGATAGTGCGTGAGATGGTGAAGACTGCCATAGAAAACCGTCAGGATCTTATCCTGGAAGGCTGCTACATACCTTTCAACTGGCGCGATGATCTGGATGACACATATCTCTCCCATATCAGATACATCTGTCTTTCGATGACTCCTGAATACATCTCGTCACATTTCGGCGAGATAGTGTCGCACGCATCCGATGCCGAATACAGGATGAATGACTCAGATCTCAGTATGGATCCGCTTATAAATGATAACCTCTCATTTGCTTCAGGCTGCAGGAAAGCAGGAAACGATCTCCTTCTGATAGACTGCTGCTGGGAGAGATCGGTCAGTGAATGGCTCGACAGTTTTTTGCTTCAACTAAATAAGATCGGAGTATCCGGAAAATGATAAAGCGCTTCATATCTTCCCTACTGCTCGTCTCTGTCCTCTGTGTTCTTCTTGTCTCCTGCGGGGGAAAAAGGGATGAGCCCTTCCCTGACGTCCCCACCCTGAAGGAATATGGTGTGGAGCATGAACCGGAATTCGGCGGTATCTATATCACCGCTTCCATCGACTATTTCAACAGTCTCGGTTTCAGTTACGGCGACAGCGTGGATATATTCTTCTCAAACGGATATACCATGGAGGATATACCTTACTACAACGGCTATTATGTAGATCCCGGCCAGGCTCTCCTTATCGCCTATCCCGGATACAAATACATAAAGGCTGCAATAAACTTCGGCGACGATCTGTGGGATAAGGCCGGCATTCTGACAGAATCCCTGAAAGCCGAGATATCAGCCGGAGATCTCTGGGTGACGGCGGAAAAAGTGACCGGCAAGGAACTGACGGAGAACTCTTCCGCTACGGTGGTGCTCAGAGAAAAAGGCAAATATCTAGATATCCAGAATGCGCGCGACATAAGCTACTCTGACGACAGATCCAAGTTCCCCAGCGATGCCGTGTTTGCAAACTTCAGGCAGTTCTCGATGGGCAGCATCGCTCCGGCCAGGATCTACCGTTCCGCATCTCCGTGTGACAACCAGCACAACCGCGCATCATTCGTCGACGCTCAGATACGGCAGGCAGGCGTCAACTGCATACTGAACCTCTGCGACAACGATGCAAAGATGAAAGGCTATATCGAAAAGGATGATTTCGATTCTCCGTATTTCCTGTCTCTTTACAACAACGGCAGCATAATACCTCTGGCGCTGAACGCGAACTACACATCGGATGAGTTCGCATCCAAAGTCGCAGACGGCTTCAGAAAGATGACTGAAGCGGAAGGCCCCTATCTGGTCCACTGCACCGAAGGGAAAGACAGGACAGGTTTCGTATGCATGCTGATAGAAGCTCTTGCCGGAGCCGGTTACCGTGAGATGGCAGATGACTATATGATCACGTACGATAACTACTACAAGATAAACAAAAACAGCGAACCCGAGAAATACTCGGTGATCCTTGAGAAAAGCTTTGACACGATGCTGCAGTTCCTTGCCGCAGACCCGGACGCAGATCTTGAAAAGACTGACTTCTCTGTCTGTGCAAGAAACTATCTGCTCAAAGCCGGGATGACGGAATCCGAGATCGATTCGTTCATCCTCTGCCTTGCATAACATTAACAGATAAAATACACAAAAATGACCGGAGGTACTACTATGGCCAGATATATCCTCGCAGCAGATCAGGGAACGACCAGTTCAAGAGCGATACTGTTCGATGAGAACCAGAATATCGTAGCGGTATCACAGAGAGAATTCACACAGTACTATCCTAAGGAAGGATGGGTCGAGCATGACGCGATAGAGATCTACCTGACCCAGCTCTCTGTGATGCAGGAAGTAATTGCAAACAGCGGGATCGACGCCCATGACATCGCTGCGGTCGGTATCACCAATCAGAGAGAGACCGTTGTCGTCTGGGACCGCGAGACAGGCATACCGGTCTGCAACGCGATAGTCTGGCAGTGCAGAAGAACTGCCGGCATATGCGAGGAACTGGAAAAGAAAGGTCTGTCCGACTACATCCGCCGGACCACGGGTCTTCTCATAGACGCCTATTTCTCCGGCACCAAGATCAAATGGATACTCGACAACGTACCCGGCGCCAGAGAAAAGGCAGATAAAGGCGAACTCATCTGCGGCACGATAGACAGCTGGCTGCTGTACAAGTTCACCGGGGGCAAGGTCCATATGACCGACCGCACCAACGCGTCAAGGACCATGCTCTATGATATACGCAACCAGTGCTGGGACGAGCGGCTGCTGGAGGAACTTGATATCCCGCGCTCCATGCTGCCGGAGGTCCGCTCCAGCAGCGAGATATACGGATATATGGATCTGGGAGGGGCGAGCATCCCCATCGCGGGGATCGCAGGAGACCAGCAGAGCGCTCTCTACGGCCAGACCTGCTTTGAGAAGGGCGATGCAAAGAACACATACGGGACCGGCTGCTTTACGCTCATGACCATCGGCGACGAGATAGTCTACAGCAGAAACGGTCTTGTGACCACTGTTGCCGCCACCGGTCCTGACAGAGTAGCCTACGCGCTGGAAGGAAGCGTCTTCGTTGCCGGAGCCGTCGTGCAGTGGCTGAGAGACGAGATGGGACTTGTTGAAAGCGCGGCAGACACCGAATTCTATGCGGAGAAAGT
>CACYBC010000158.1 GCA_902772615.1 uncultured Ruminococcus sp. | reverse complement strand
GCCAACAAGGGCAAGCCCGCGGCACTGTCCTACTACAATGACCCGGGATTAGATTTTGATTCCGAAGTCTACAGGCTCACCAGGATCAAGTTCGACGAAGAATGATCCCGATTAGCAGAAAAAAAGTGATCACCCCGGCTTCCGTAAAGCCGGGGTGATCAGTTTATGCGGATATCAGTCTTTCTTTGTGGAATTGTGGTAGATCATCGCCATCTTCTCCTCAAAGGAGGGATCCATGGCGTTCTTGGATCTGATCAGTTCGGTGTCGAAGTCTATGCGGGCATGGCTGTCCTCGCAGAAGACCATGGTCGCGGGGCACTCCTTGGTGAAGGCGGGCCACTCGGCGAGACCCTTGTGGTTAGGGTTCCCGGTGTGGCAGAACGCAGCCCAGGCTCCGGCCATCTCGTCCTCCAGTTTCTCGACTCCTTCCTGCTGAGTGACCATGACTCTTGAGGTCGTGTGGAACGCGTAGGGAAGCTCGGCGCAGTGGAACGCTGTCAGACCGTCGTCGTAGTTCCTGAATTCCTGGGCGAATACGTAGGAGTAAACGGGAGCGCTGCCCTCAAAGGCGGATCTCTTCTGGATGTGATCGAGGGATCCGTAGCGGACCTCGGCGTCCAGCACCAGCAGATCCAGAAGGTTCTTCTCGGGATATGCCTTCTTAAAGAGGTCGATAAGCTTCTCAGCGCCTTCCTTGTAACGCTCTTTGATGAGAGATACTATCTCTTCTTCAGAGAGCTTGTATTTAACGGGCTGCTGCGGATGCTTCTCGAACTCGGAGAAGCAGGTTCCTATCATGGTCGGTACCTTTAGGGCGTGCTCATAGAAGCCGTCCAGTCTGGCGTAGCCCTGATAGTATCCGTTTGCGAGAGGCGCCCAGCCGTCGGGCTCCAGTCCCTCGGCGCGCAGCTTCGGGATGACGGTGTTGTACGCCTTGACCAGATCGTGGTATTCCACAGTCTCCAGTTTCTCGATGTCTTCAGGCGCGATGTCAAGGACCTTGAGCATCTCGCCGACGATCACCTTGCTGGTCTCGGGAGTGGGGCGTGCGCGGCGCGCGTGGATGCCGCTGTGAACTATGGCCTTGTGGAACAGGCCGTCAGCTGCAGGGCACTGAAGCAAAGCGCATACCTTTCCGCCGCCTCCGGACTGACCCATGATGGTCACGTTATCCGGGTCTCCGCCGAAGCAGGAGATGTTGTCGCGGATCCATTCAAGCGCGCATACCAGGTCCGCAAGGCCTGCGTTGCCGGAGTTCTCATACTGGGGGCCGTAGGCGGAGACATCCAGGAATCCGAGGATGTTCAGCCTGTGGTTGAGGCTGACCATCACAACGTCGCCGTATCCAACCATCTCCTCGCCGTCGGCGCAGAGAAGCTCGATAGCGGAGCAGTCGGCGAAGCCGCCGCCGTGGATCCACAGGAGGACGGGCTTTTTTGCTTCCTTGTCGATGGTGGTCGTCCAGACGTTAAGGTACTGGCAGGCTTCGTTCTTGGGCCAGTATCTGTGGTCCAGATAGGCCGTCTCATCGCGGCTGTCCTCTCTCAGCGTCGGACAGTTGAAGCCCCAGGAGAGCGCATTTTTGACGCCTTCCCAGGCTTCCACTGGCTCGGGCATGTGGAAGCGCTTTGCGTTGGCATACTTTATGCCCTTGAAGTTGAATACGCCGTCGTAGTAATAGCCTCTGAGCAGGCCCTTGGGCGTGGAGACTACCGGGTATTCGTTGTTGGATACGAACTTTTTCGGCATGTTTCTGACTCCTTTATATCTTTGTATTCATGATTCGATATCTCTAAGAAAATCATAGGAGAAAACATATCCTTATTCAAGAAAGATATTTAGGCTATAATTGGAACAATGGAGGATGTAAGATGCAATACGAGATCTTATCCTGTACTGATGACGATGCGGAGCTCATAGAAGAGAAGGCATATCTGGAGTTCAGCACCGCCGTACCGCCGGAGCCCGGCGCGGAAGATGAGGAATACCATTATAAAGTGACAGATGCGCAGGGAGCTGTCATCGGCGGGTGCAGCCTGGACATCGACGCTCGCAGGACAGCCTCTATCTCGAGGCTGTGGGTAGAAGGATCCCACCGCCGGCAGGGCTTGGCTTCCGCGCTGATACGGGAGTGTGAGAAGGTCGCCAGGGAAAAGGGCTGCTATCTTTCCATCGTAGGGACCTTCGATTTTCAGGCCAGGCCACTCTACGAAAAGAACGGCTATACCGTGAATGATACGATGTACGGCGTTCCGAGTGGACATGAGCACTATATGCTCTCAAAGCGGCTCGACCGGACAGCCGGGGAACAAGTCCCTCCGGAAGGCGGAAGCTACGAGATCCTCCCCGGTACGGAAGAAGACGCGGATTTCCTCTCGGAAAGACTGCGTGAGCACGACGAGTCCTTCGCACCACGCGAGCACCCATACGTCGCCATCAGTAAGAAGGTAACTGACAGCAGCGGAAGGATCATCGCAGGTATCACAGGAGGCGTTGACGGCTGGAACGGCACGGATATCGACGGATTCTGGGTCGACCGGCAGTACAGAAGGCGGGGGATCGGTTCATCTCTTCTTCGTGCCTTCGAGCAGGAGGCAAAGGAGGCCGGGGCCGATGTCATGTTCATAGAAGCATACGACTGGGACGCAGAGTTCTACAGAAAGAACGGATATGAGACAGTGACCGGTGTACTTGAGGATTTCCCCAGAGGCCATACGATGTACTGCATGCAGAAAGATCTTTAAGATGCCGGCACGGTCAGAAAAAGGAAATAAAGGAGACGGATGATATGCCTTACTGCAGGATAGACAGCGAGACCGAGATCTACTACATGGAATACGGAAGCGGTGACAGATACGTCATCTGCAGCCAGATAGACCACGAATATACGGCCTTCTCATTTGAGCGTGAGCTCTCCAGGAGAGGTTTTCATGTATATCTGCTCACTGACAGAGGTTTTGGACGATCCACTCATACAAAAGAGAACTACGGGCTGGGATGGTACGACCGGTTTGCCGATGACGTGATCGCCTTTGCGGATGAGATGGGAATAGACAGGTTCGTATACTCCGGCGCCTCACACGGTTCCGGCGTGGGCTGGCACCTGTGCCTGAGGCATCCTGAGAGGCTGATATGCTTCTTCGCGGATGTGGCTGGCCCCATAAGTCCGGAAGGGATACCGGTGGAAGGCATCCTCAGCGGTAACGACGTCACTGCTCCAAAGGATCCCAATGCTCCTGCGTTCTGCTCTCTGCCCGATTTCTTCTATATCCCGACCGATGATCAGGCTATAATCGAGAGAAGGAGGATCTGCAAAGAAGCAGACAGCGCGCTGAGAGCTTCGGATAACTATGAAGAGATATTCGAGTCGGATGAAACGATGAGGATCAACACCGGCCCGGCGCTGATAGGACTCAGGACCGAAGAGAATCTCAGGGAAGCCCTCAAGACCATTGAGACACCGGTGCTGATGCTGGGAGGAACGGAGGATGTTATCTCTACTCCTGAACTGATGATCCGCACCGCGAAGTGTCTTCCTCACTGCAAGCTTGTTATCCACTCTGGCTTCGGACATGTGCTCGACATCTATGAAGAGCTTGCCGATGACGCGGTGAAATTCTATGAGAACGTTGTCAGCACCGGAAGATACTACGCTCCCGTCGACAACACTCCCATCGAGGGAATCAGATAAAGGCTATTTTTCAACGGAAAGGAAGAAAGAATCATGTACTGCCCGAACTGCGGCGCTGAGCTCACGGAACAGACCAATTTCTGCCCGTACTGC
>CACYBC010000157.1 GCA_902772615.1 uncultured Ruminococcus sp. | reverse complement strand
GGCAGCGGGAAGATGGCGACCTGTCTGTCGCAGCTTTACCACGACAGCAAGAGAGGCATCAAATCCGGTTATGCCAAATTCGAGACTTTCCCGATCTGGAACATCCCGCTCAAGCACCCGGTCAATCTGGCGTACGAAGCCGCTACTGCGGACCTTGATGACGTAAACATGATCGATCCCTTCCATCTTGAAGCATATGGAGAGACTACGGTCAACTACAACCGTGACATAGAGATATTCCCGGTGCTCAGAGAGACCTTCATGAGGATAATGGGTTACTGTCCCTACAAGTCTCCTACCGACATGGGAGTCAATATGGCAGGGTTCTGCATAGTCGACGACGACGCCTGCGAGGAAGCCTCCAGGATGGAGATCATAAGAAGATACTATGCCGCACTTGTAAGACAGAGAAAAGGCGACGATGACGGCCACGAGGCGACCAAGATCGAAATGATCATGAAGCAGGCCGGGATAAATGTCTCTGAGAGAAAGGTGATACAGGCAGCCCTTGAGAGAGAGGAAGAGACGGGAAGACCGGCATGCGCCATTCAGCTTCCCAACGGAAAGATCCTTTCCGGCAAGACGACTGAACTGCTCGGTTCCGCATCTGCAGCACTTCTCAATGCGCTGAAGGAACTGGCTGACATACCGGATCCGGTACTGCTCATGCACAGCGGTATCATCAAACCGGTCCAGAAACTCAAGGATTCAATTGCCGCCAGCACTTCGGGGCTGCTGCATATCGATGAGATACTGATCGCACTGTGCATTTGCGCGATCAACGACAGAAACGCGGCTGCTGCTCTGGCGGAGCTTGGAAATGTGAGGGGAAGCGAGCTGCATTCCACGGTAATACTGTCATCGGTGGACCTTAATACCCTCAAGGAGCTCGGCATCAACGTGACCTGTGAACCAAAGTTCGAGACACAGAAACTATACAATACTTGATCATTATGAGCCGGTCAGAAGGCCGGATCACCGGAGAGAAACATGGATCTTTTAGAGATGGCTCTGTACGGACTTGCCACTGGCGTGGCATCGGCGCTTCCTGTCTCGCTTGAGGGGGTCGCGTCAGCTGTCGGTCATTTTCTCAATATAGATATACCCGCTGACGGGACGGCTGCTGCTATGGCATGCATCGGGGCTCTGGCAGCGCTGATCATCAGATATCTGAAAAAGTTCTTCTCGTCCGTTAAGGGAACTGCGGTCATGCTTCGCGGCATGTGGGGGAAAGGATACAGTTATTCCGCCGACTCAACCGAGGAACAGAGAGACATCGTGATGTTCGTCCTTTCGTTGTTTCCATGCGGTCTCATACCGGCCGCGGGAAGAGAGATCACTTCCGTTGCCCGTGACTCGGATATCATAGTGGAAGGGATCTGTTTTCTTCTCAGCGGAGCGCTGCTGCTCTCTGCATGCAGAAGTCCGCGAGGCACTGCCGGTGACGGAACCATGAGGCCGTGGCATGCACTGATCATAGGCATGGCGTCAGTCGCCGGAATTTTCCCGGGGATCTCCGGACTTGCCGCGGCGCTTTCTGCCGCACTGCTGCTCGGGTATGAGAAGTCGTACAGCCTCAGATTTGCTCTGTTTTCGTCAGTGGCTGCAGAGATCTTTGCCGCGGTCTGCGGGGCGGGAAGGATCACGCCTGCGGACATACCGGATGATGCAGTCTGCGCTGCAGTCTGCATTGCGTGCGGAGCAGTGTTCTGCCTGTGCACGGTCCTGATGACGGAGTGGCTGCTGAAAAAGGATAAAACAGCGGCATTTGCATATTTGCTGATGGTCCTCGGATTTATTACAGTGATCCTGGGGACGGTTGAAACGGTCGCAGGAATGCCCTTGGCAGACCTGATCGCCGCAATGAAAGGATAACCTATGGCTGCAAAAAAAAGAGGCAGACCAACAAAAGAAGAAGCGGAGAGAAAGAGACAGGCGGAGGAGAGAAAACGCAGGGAGGAACGCAAAAAAGCCTTTTCAACGGCGATCCTCATGTTTTTGGGACTCCTGTTCGTTTCGCTTACCCTGATCGAAGGGGAAAAGGCCTGGAAAGCAGCTCATGATGCATGTTTCGGCATCATGGGAAATCTTGCGTATCTCATCGGACCGGTCCTGCTGATGCTTGGGGTGATGAGGGGATCGGGGCGGAAAACAGGGAAAGCAGAAGCCCTAAAATGGATATGCCTTGCCCTGACCGTGTCAGGAATGACATATATCTTCTCCATAGCAAGACCGAGCGGAACGAAGTTCACGGAGATCGTTGCGGATCTGTATCAGATGGGGGCGGACAAGATCGGAACCGGCCTTATATCCGCACTTCTCGGATGGCCGCTTGAAAAGTGGCTCGGAGAGACAGGAGCTAAGGTCACCATCGTGCTGCTGACAGTTCTGGCTCTTATGCTCATTACGGGCAAGACCCTCGTGGACTTGTTCAGGCTCGTCCGCAGAGGAATAAATAAAATGGCGGAAGGCATCAGGAAAGCGCGGGAGGAGAGGCGCCTGGAGGAAGCGCGGCGTTTCGTTGAAGCCAACAGCCTGGAAAACCTCCGGCAGGCGGAAGATTTTGAAGAAAAGGCAAAAAGGATCGATATCCCGCTCGGCGGAAGGAAGAAAGCACAGGACATCAGCCTTGACAATTCAAGGGTGAGTTTCGACCCTGCCCGTGAGAACGACGTCTCTAAGCATATGGAACCGAGACCGGATTTCGATGTCGATATGGGGCCTGATTTTGACCCGAGTTCTGAGGGGATCGAACTGGATCCCAAAGGTCCTGCCGGCTCAGTTGTAAAAGAAGTAATGGCAAACGAGATCTTTGCCGAGTTCGACCCGTCGGGTTCCGGACAGACGATGGAAGAGTACCGGAATGCAGCAAACATGTTTGCCGACACGGAAAAGAAGATGAAAGAGGCTTCGGAGGCAGCTCATCTGGCCAACGATGAGGAGGTCGGCAGACTGGCGAAGAACGCTGACGAAGAATACCTCAAGAATGCCAACGCCGAAGCGGCAGTCATCAAGGAGAAAAAACAGCCCAGAAACTACCGCAAGCCCCCCATCTCCCTGCTGCACAGGCAGCCTACAGGAAACGAGAGGTCGCTGGAAGCGGAGCTTTCAAGAAACGCAGAGAGACTGGTGGGTACTCTGGAGAGTTTCGGCGTGCGCACAAGAGTGACCAATATCTCAAGAGGACCTACGGTCACGCGATACGAACTTCAGCCGGAGATGGGAGTAAGGATAAACCGCATCGTCAGTCTGGCCGACGATATAGCTCTGAACCTTGCGGCTGAATCGGTCAGGATAGAAGCGCCGATACCCGGAAAGTCTGCGGTCGGCATAGAGATACCCAATGCGACGAGACAGACTGTCGCGCTCAGATCCATAATCGAGAGCGAGGAGTTCCAGAACGCCAAAGGATCTCTCACGTTTTCGCTGGGCAAGGATGTCACCGGCGCGGTGAAAGTCGATGATATAGAGAAGATGCCGCACCTGCTCATTGCCGGCGCCACCGGTATGGGAAAGTCTGTCTGCATCAACTCCATCATCCTCAGTCTGCTTTACAAGTGCTCACCG